>NZ_JBHXNW010000084.1:0-38575 GCF_042717365.1 Streptomyces sp. NPDC058534 | reverse complement strand
GCGCGGCGCGGCGGCCCGGCCGGCGCGGCCGGCCCCGCGCGCCCCCCCCCCCCCCCCCCCCCCGCCACCCTTCACCAGATGATGGGCTAGGCCGTGGGGCGGCCCATCGCCCGGTAGGTCCAGCCGGCCTTGCGCCAGGTCTCCGGGTCCAGCGCGTTGCGCCCGTCCAGGATCACCCGGGCCGCCGCGGCCTCGCCCAGCGCCTCGGGGTCCAGCTCGCGGAACTCCCGCCACTCCGTCAGGTGCAGCACCACGTCGGCGCCCCGCACCGCCTCCAGCGCGGAGTCGGCGTACCCGAGCGTCGGGAAGAGCCGCCGCGCGTTCGCCATGCCCTTGGGGTCGTACACCGTCACCTGGGCGCCCTGGAGGTGGACCTGCCCGGCGACGTTCAGCGCGGGGGAGTCCCGTACGTCGTCCGAGTCGGGCTTGAAGGTGGCGCCGAGCACCGCGATCCGCTTGCCGAGGAACGGGCCGCCCCCGAGCGCCTGCCGGGTCAGCTCCACCATCTGGCCGCGCTGGCGCATGTTGATCGAGTCGATCTCGCGCAGGAACGTGAGCGCCTGGTCGGCGCCCAGCTCGCCGGCGCGCGCCATGAACGCCCGGATGTCCTTGGGCAGACAGCCGCCGCCGAAGCCGATCCCGGCCCGCAGGAACTTCTTGCCGATGCGGTCGTCGTACCCGATCGCCTCGGCCAGCTTGGCGACGTCGCCGTCGGCCGCCTCGCACACCTCCGCCATCGCGTTGATGAAGGAGATCTTGGTGGCCAGGAAGGAGTTCGCGGAGGTCTTCACCAGCTCGGCGGTCGGGAAGTCCGTGACGACGAAGGGAGATCCCTCCGCGATCGGTGTGGCGTACACCTCGCGCAGCAGCTTCTCCGCCCGCTCGCTGCGGACACCGACCACGAGCCGGTCGGGGCGCAGCGTGTCCTGGACGGCGAAGCCCTCGCGCAGGAACTCCGGGTTCCAGGCCAGTTCGGCGTCCGCACCGGCCGGCGCGTGCTCGGCGAGGTAGGCGGCCAGCCGGTCGGCGGAGCCCACGGGCACCGTCGACTTCCCGACGACCAGCGCCGGGCCCGTCAGATGGGGCGCGAGCGAGGCGAACGCGGACTCGACGTACGACATGTCGCAGGCGTACTCGCCGTGCTTCTGCGGCGTGTTCACGCACAGGAAGTGCACGTCGCCGAAGGCCGCGACCTCCGCGAAGTCGGTGGTGAAGCGCAGCCGCCCGCTGGACCCCTCGATCCCGGCGACGTGCTTGGCCAGCAGCTCCTCCAGACCGGGCTCGTACATGGGCACCTGGCCGCGCGTGAGCATCTCGATCTTCTCGGGCACCACGTCCAGGCCCAGCACCTCGAAACCGAGCTCGGCCATCGCCGCCGCGTGGGTCGCGCCGAGATAGCCGGTACCGATCACGGTGATCTTGAGGGCCATGGGTGCTCCAGAGGTGTACGGCATGGGGTGCGCGCCCGAGCATAACGGGGGTGCGGGGTGGGCCCGTCGGTCGGCTGTCGCCAAGCTCACCTATCCATGACCCCGGGCAGGGCTCTAAAATTCGGGTTACTTAACGGTAGTTAGCGTGCCCAGCATCACAGCGTTTTGGAGCGTGAGACACCTTGGCCGGATCGGCTGACTTCGACCTGTACCGCCCGTCCGAGGAGCACGACATGCTCCGCGACGCCGTCCGTGCGCTGGCCGAGGCGAAGATCGCGCCGCACGCCGCGGCGGTGGACGAGGAGGCCCGCTTCCCGCGCGAGGCCCTCACCGCCCTGACCGCGAACGACCTGCACGCGGTGCACGTCCCCGAGGAGTACGGCGGCGCGGGCGCCGACGCGCTCGCCACGGTGATCGTGATCGAGGAGGTCGCCCGCGTCTGCGCCAGCTCCTCCCTCATCCCGGCCGTGAACAAGCTCGGCTCCCTGCCGGTCATCCTCTCCGGCTCCGAGGACCTGAAGAAGAAGTACATGACCCCGCTCGCCAAGGGCGAGGGCATGTTCTCCTACTGCCTCTCCGAGCCCGACGCGGGCTCGGACGCGGCCGGCATGAAGACCAAGGCGGTCCGCGACGGCGACCACTGGATCCTCAACGGCGTCAAGCGCTGGATCACCAACGCCGGCGAGTCCGAGTACTACACGGTGATGGCCGTCACCGACCCCGCCAAGCGCTCCAAGGGCATTTCCGCCTTCGTCGTCGAGAAGTCCGACGAGGGCGTCTCCTTCGGCGCCCCGGAGAAGAAGCTCGGCATCAAGGGCTCGCCCACGCGTGAGGTGTACCTGGACAACGTCCGCATCCCCGCCGACCGCATGATCGGCGAGGAGGGCACCGGCTTCGCCACCGCGATGAAGACGCTGGACCACACCCGCATCACCATCGCCGCCCAGGCCCTCGGCATCGCCCAGGGCGCCCTCGACTACGCCAAGGGCTACGTCAGGGAGCGCAAGCAGTTCGGCAAGCCGATCGCCGACTTCCAGGGCATCCAGTTCATGCTCGCCGACATGGCCATGAAGATCGAGGCCGCCCGTCAGCTCACCTACGCGGCCGCCGCGAAGTCCCAGCGCGGCGACAGCGACCTGACGTTCCAGGGCGCCGCCGCCAAGTGCTTCGCCTCCGACGTCGCGATGGAGGCCACCACCGACGCCGTCCAGCTCCTCGGCGGCTACGGCTACACCCGTGACTACCCGGTGGAGCGCATGATGCGCGACGCCAAGATCACGCAGGTGTACGAGGGTACGAACCAGATCCAGCGCATCGTGATGGCGCGGAACCTGCCGTAACGGTTGGCGGGGTGAAGGCCGAAGGGCGCCCCTCGCCGGGCGCCCTTCGCTCTTTCCGGACCTGGGCTCCCCACCCGGTCCTGGAGCCGGGACCGATTGTCAGTGGTGGGTGAGACGGTAGGGGCATCGAGTCGGAAAGAGGGGGAGCCGCCTTGTCCGGAAGCCAGAACTACATCAATCACGTCGCTCTTGTGCTGGACGCCAGTTCGTCCATGTCCCGCCTGAGCCACAAGGTGGTCGAAGTGGCCGACGAGCAGATCGCCTATCTGGCCCGCCGATCGCAGGAGTTGGACCAGGAAACGCGCGTCACGGTGTACGTCTTCGCCGACAGGGTGGAGTGCGTCATCTACGACAAGGACGTGCTGCGGATGCCGTCGCTGAAGCAGATGTACCGGGTCGGTGGAATGACAGCACTGCTGGCGGCCACGCTCAAGTCGCAGCGGGAGCTGGCGCAGACCGCCCAACTGTACGGCGACCACAGCTTCCTGACGTTCGTGCTCACCGACGGGCAGGAGAACGTGAGTCATCGCTGCCCGGACGCCCCTGCCAGGGATCCGCGTGCCTTGGTCGAGGCCGTGGCCGGAATGATCGAGACACAGGAGGACAACTGGACGCTGGCTGTCCTCGTGCCGGATCAGATGGGCAAGCGCGAGGCCATGCAGTACGGGTTCCCGAAGGACAACATCGCCATCTGGGACGCCACGAGCACGCAGGGTCTGCAGGAGGCCGGGCAGGTCATCCAGGAGGCCACCGAGAAGTTCATGGTGGGCCGCGCTCGGGGCATCCGGGGGTCGCGGGCGGTGTTCTCCACGGGCGCGGAAGCCGTCAACAAGGACACCATCAAGGCGGCCGGCCTCACCCCGGTGGACTCGTCCAAGTACCAACTGGTCCCGGTGACGCGTGACGCGGCGATTCGGGACTGGGTCGTCGAGAGCGGGTACACGTACCGTACCGGCGGTGCGTTCTACCAGCTGAGCAAGTCGGAGAAGGTCCAGCCGAAGAAGCAGATATCGGTGCTGGAGAAGAAGACGGACCGGGTGTACACGGGACCGGAGGCTCGAGCGCTGCTCGGTCTGCCGGACGTGGAGGTCCGCATCAGGCCGGACCACAACGACGACTTCACGATCTTCGTGCAGAGCACCAGCGTGAACCGGAAGCTCGTACCGAACACGCGGCTACTGCTGATGCTTTGACACGCCGTTCTTGAGGGCGCGCCCGGCTGTGCCCTCAAGTGCCGGACGGGCCATCCGCTGCGTGGGAGAGGAAGTCCGCCCACGCGGCGGAGGGAAAGCTGAGGCGTGACCCTGCCGGGGCCTTGGAGTCGCGGACCAGGACTGTGGTCGAGGTGGTGGCTATCTCGACGCAGTTCGAGCCGTCTGGGCTGTAGGTGGACTTCTGCCAGGTGAGGGGATGCACGTTGTTCCCTTTCAGAGGCTCCGGGCGAGGCGTTCGATGAATTTGCGTGACGCGGTGGGGTCGAGCGCGCAGGTCTCCATGCGATTCAGGAGGGTCCGGTACTTCGACAGTTGGGCCTCCGCGTCCAGGAACTCGCAGGCGCCGTGGTGGGTGTCCAACTGGACGGTGTCGAGCTGAGGGACCGGGCCGACCGCGTAGTCGAAGGGCTGACCGTTTCCGGGGAAGTGGGGCGAGGTGTAGGGGATGACCTGGACTGTGATGTTGTCCTGTTCGCTCAGTTCGAGGATGTGGACCAGTTGGGCACGGGTGACGTCCAGCCCTCCGTACTGCATGCGCAGTGCCGCTTCGTGCACCAGGGCTGTGTAGGGAAGACCCCCGGCGCGGTGGAGGACCTCCTGTCGCTTGATGCGGTACGAGAGGCGGTGTTCGAGCTCGTAGGGGCGGAAGGGTGGAACAGCTTCCTTGAGCATGGCCCGGGCATGATCGGCGGTCTGCAACAGCGCGGGGATGTGGAGTGCCAGGGCTACGCGCAGCGCGGCCGCGTGATGTTCCAGTTCGGCGAGGTCGATCAGACCGACCGGAAGATAGTCCCGGTACTCGTCCCACCAGCCACGGATGCGGCCGCCCGTCATGGCGGCCAGCGCCTCTACCAGCGCTTCGTCGGGGCAGCTGT
Organism: Streptomyces sp. NPDC058534; assembly: GCF_042717365.1. Classification (NCBI taxonomy): domain Bacteria; kingdom Bacillati; phylum Actinomycetota; class Actinomycetes; order Kitasatosporales; family Streptomycetaceae; genus Streptomyces; species Streptomyces sp. NPDC058534. Next base: position 33,716 of record NZ_JBHXNW010000084.1, on the reverse strand, counting down.
ACGCGCGGGCGAGGGTACGCACCCGGTCCGCCCCGACGGCGTAACGGCCCGACTCGATGCTGCTGATCTGTGCCTGCTTGAGCCCGAGGAGTGCCGCCGCGGCGGTCGAGGTCAGCCCCGACTGCTCGCGGAGCTTGCGGAGTTCGGCGCCGAGACGTTGCTGGCGCAGGGTGGGCGGTGTGCTGAGCGGCACGGTCCTTCTCTCGTCGCGGCGCTCCCTCGCGTCACTCACACGAGGGAAATGTGAATTCTCTGCCCTGTTCGATGTTAAGTATCACATCGGGCCCTCTATGGTGAGTCTCGCTCCACCGCCCGACTCCCCGCCCCCATAAGCCGGAAGCGCACCCCCACAGGCACAGCCACCGCTCGGCGCGGCCGTTGGGCAAGGCCGAATCCCCTCTCTCCTGGAGGCTCCTCCGTGGGCACCGTATCCCTGCATGACACCTGGGCGTACGCCCTCCGCCTGCCGCACGACCCCAGAGCCGCACGCGTCGCACGTGTGACCGTACGGGCCGCCCTTGGTGGGCACGGGCGGCATGAAGTGCTGGACACCGTCGAGCTGCTGACGTCCGAGCTGGTCACCAACGCCTACCGGCACACCCGCGGCCCGTGCTCGCTGCGGCTCACCGCGCTCGGCGACGGGCGGCTGCGGGTCGGGGTGTGGGACAGCCACCCGTACATCCCCGCGCCCTTCGCGGAACCGCCCGGAGGGCGACGCACGGATCCCGCCCCGCCGGAGAACGCGGGCGGCGGACGCGGGCTGCACCTCGTGCGGGCTTGCGCCGAATCGTGGGGCGGCTGGTCGCTGGGCGACGATCTGCTCGGACGCGGGGCCGGGAAGCTGCTCTGGTTCGAGGTGAGGTGTCCTGCCCCTGACCCCGGTGGCCGGCCCCGGCCGGTCAGTCCTGGTACCCCTCCGCCACCCGCCGCTCCCGCAGCTCCATGATCGCGCGGCGGCGGGCCAGGCGGTGGGTGCGGCGGATCTGGGCCTCCTGGTAGCGGCGCTTGTCCTTCTCCGTCTCCGGGAGCACCGGCGGGACCGTGCGCGGCTTGCCGTCCGCGTCGACCGCGGCGAAGACCAGGTACGCCGAGCCGACCTGGGTGGCCGGGGTGGACTCGTTCCAGCGTTCGGCCATGACCCGGACGCCGACCTCCATGGAACTGCGGCCGGTCCAGTTGACCTGCGCCTTCACATGGACGAGGTCGCCCACGCGGACCGGTTCGAGGAACGCCATCTCGTCCATGGACGCGGTGACCGCCGGCCCGCCGGAGTGCCGTCCCGCCACGGCGCCGGCCGCGTCGTCGACCAGTTTCATGATCACGCCGCCGTGCACGGTGCCCAGAAGGTTGGTGTCGCCGTGCGTCATGATGTGGCTGAGGGTGGTGCGGGACGCCGAGGTCGCCTTGCCCGGGATCTCCGGTGGCGCCGACCGCGCGGCCGAGGCCTGTTCTGCCTGGTCTGTCATGGCCTCCACCTTATGCCGGGGCGACACCGGCGTAATTTTGTGTCAGCTTCGCAACAGCGCTGACCCTATTTTCCGACGACCCTTGTATGGCCCACAGCACGTACCTGCACACTGGTGCGCATGAATGATTGGCCCGAGGGATGGTCCGGTGACAACCGCGGCCGGTACGGACGTGGCAGCGGGGGCGCACAGCCCGAGAGCGCACGCGTGATGCGCCAGGTCCGCCGCGGCCAGGCGCCGCCGTCGGCCCCGTCGTACGGCGGCGGGGTGCCGCGGCAGCCGTCCTACGTCGACGGCCAGGGGCACGGCGGCGACGGCTACGACAGCGGTTACAACACCGGCCAGGTCTACGGCAGCCCCGGCGGCCACGGACCCGGGCAGGGCCCCGGCGGCCCCGGCCGGCCCGCGCCGGACTGGCGCCGCCGGATCAAGTGGACCGCGATCACGGTCGTGACGGCGCTGGTCGTCACCACCGTCGGCACCTACTTCTGGGCCGACTCCAAGCTCAAGCGCGAGGTCGACCTGTCCAAGGTCATCGAGCGGCCCGAGGCCGGCGAGGGCACGAACTACCTGATCGTCGGCTCCGACAGCCGCGAGGGCATGACCGACGACCAGAAGCAGAGCCTGCACACCGGTGACGCCGAGGGCAAGCGCACCGACTCGATGATGATCCTGCACACCGGGGACAACGGGTCGACGCTGATCTCGCTGCCCCGCGACTCGGACGTGGAGATCCCGTCCTTCGTCGGCTCCGAGTCCGGCAAGACGTACAAGGGCACCGGCCGGCACACCAAGCTGAACGCCGCGTACGCCGAGGACGGCCCCGAGCTGCTGGTGCGCACCATCGAGCACAACACCGGGCTGCGCCTGGACCACTACGTGGAGATCGGCTTCGCCGGCTTCGCGAACATCGTGGACGCGGTCGGCGGCGTCGAGATGGACATCCCGCAGGACATCAAGGACAAGAAGTCCGGCGCCGACCTCAAGAAGGGCAAGCAGACCCTGAACGGCGAGGACGCCCTCGCCTTCGTCCGCACCCGGTACGCGCTGGCCGGCTCCGACCTGGACCGCACGAAGAACCAGCAGAAGTTCCTGTCGGCGCTGGCGAGCCAGGTGGCCACCCCCTCGACGATCCTCAACCCGTTCAAGCTGTACCCGACGATGGGCGCCGGCCTGGACTCCCTCATCGTCGACAAGGACATGGGCCTGTTCGACCTGGCGAGCATGTTCTGGGCGATGAAGAGCGTCAGCGGCGGCGACGGCACCTCGATGAACATGCCGGTCTCCGGCAGCGTGGGCTCCAATCTCAAGTGGGACGACGCCAAGGTGAAGCAGCTCGTCCAGGAGCTGAAGAACGACGAGAAGGTCACCGTCTCCGGCAACTGAGCCGGGGCCGGGCCGCGGGGCCCCTCACTCCTTGCCGCAGACCACCGCGTCGCCCCGCACCACCGTGCCCGACTCCTGCGGCGGGTCGCCCGGCCGCACCTTCACGGCCTGCCTGAAGTCGGCGCCCGCGATCACCTTCAGCGTCGCCCCCTGCCCCTTGACCGGCCGCAGGTCGCTGCCCGGCAGGGCGGCGGCCAGCGACTTCGCCGACTGGTCCCAGCGGGGGTCGTAGGCGACCACGGTGCGCTCGACGGCGCGGTCGGTGGCGTTCCGCGGCGCCCGGGTGGTGCGGAACCCGGTCGCGGCCAGCGCGTCGTCCACCCGCCTGCCCAGCCCGGGGGTGCGGGTGCCGTTCTCCACCTGGACCCGGATCTGCTTCGGGTCCACCGGGACCCGCACCGGCGCCGGACCCGTGGGCTTCGGCCGGGGCGCGGACAGCGGCTTGTCCTCGCGCAGGGCGTCGAAGATCCGCTCGGACTTCGCCGGGTCCCACTTCAAGGTCGAACCGACGCCCTCGACGGCGTACCCCATCTTCCCGATGGGCACGGTGGTGAACTCGGAGGAGGACGGCGAGAAGTTCCGCATCGCCCGCCCCAGCGCCAGCAGCTCGTCGGTGCCGAAGCCCTTGTCGGCCCGCACCGAACCCAGCACGGCCCGGGTGACGTCACGGAACTTGAGCGGGTTCAGCAGGATCCCCGAGGAGGTCGCCCGGTCGATCAGGGCGGCCAGGAAGCGCTGCTGGCGCTTCATCCGGCTCAGGTCGGAGGCCCCGTCGAGGTGGCGGGCCCGGACGTACTGGAGCGCCTGCCCGCCCATCAGGGTGTGGTCGCCGGCCGCGAGGTCGAGCCCGGTGTGGCTGTCCTTCAGCGGCTGAACGGTGCAGATCTTCACACCGCCGAGGACGTCCACGGTCTTCATGAAGCTGGTGAAGTCCACCTCCAGATAGTGGTCGATCTTCACATGGGTCATGTTCTCCACGGTGCGGATGGTCAGCTGCGGGCCGCCCTCGGCGTAGGCCGCGTTCAGCTTGAGCGGGTGCCCCTCGTGCTGCTCGCCGGTGGTGCGGTCGGTGTGGCCGGGCGTCTCGGCGTACGAGTCGCGCGGCAGGCTCACCACACTCGCCCGCTCCCGGTCCTCCGAGATGTGCACGATCATGATCGTGTCGGTGCAGTGGCAGGGTGCGCCGCCCAGCTTGTACGTGCGCCGCTCCGCCTCGCTGATCCGGTCCCGGCCGTCGGTCCCGACCATCAGGACGTTCATGCCGTCGCCCGCCCGGGGCCGGTTCTTCATGTCCTTGAAGGGGTCGACCCGCGAGATGTCCGCGTTCAGGCCGGAGAGCACCGCGTGCCCGATGCCGGCGGAGGCCAGCACCACCACCGACAGCGCGGTCACCGTCCGCATGGCCCAGCGCGGCTTCTTCCGCCGTACGGGGGGCCTCGGCCGGCGCCCGGAGGGCCGGGGGCCACCGCGCTGCGGCGGGGGACCGCCCCGGGGGGACGAGGCCGGGACCCGGGGGGAGCGGGGCGGTGTGGGCAAGGTGACACCTCCGCGAGGACGGGCCCTTGGCTGCGGACCGTGAGGCCGGACGTGGGATCCGTGAGCACCGTAGGCCCATACGATCTGCTGCCCGGGGCCGTGACCCCCGCGCCGCGCACCCGTGTCCCCCGTTCGCGGTAACGTGAGCACCGATGAACGCCAAGTCCGACGTGCGGCCGCCCGCCGTTTCCGTGATCATGCCCGTCCTCAACGAGGAGCGGCACCTGCGCGGCGCCATCCGCGCCATCCTCGCCCAGGAGTACGCCGGCGGGATGGAGGTCGTGATCGCCCTCGGTCCCTCGACGGACCGTACGGACGAGATCGCCGCCGAACTCGTCGCCGAGGATCCGCGCGTGCACACCGTGCCGAATCCCACCGGCCGTACGCCCGCCGCGCTGAACGCCGCCATCAAGGCCTCCCGCCATCCGGTCGTCGTCCGCGTCGACGGCCACGGCATCCTGTCGCCCGGCTACATAGCCACGGCCGTACGGCTCCTGGAGGAGACCGGCGCGCACAACGTCGGCGGCATCATGCACGCCGAGGGCGAGAACGCGTGGGAGGACGCCGTCGCCGCCGCGATGACGTCGAAGATCGGCGTGGGCAACGCCGCCTTCCACACCGGCGGCGAGGCCGCCCCCGCCGAGACCGTGTACCTGGGCGTCTTCCGCCGCGAGGCGCTGGAGCGGCAGGGCGGGTACAACGAGGAGTTCATCCGTGCCCAGGACTGGGAGCTGAACTTCCGCATCCGCGAGGCCGGCGGCCTGATCTGGTTCTCGCCCGAGCTGCGGGTGTCCTACCGCCCCCGGCCGAGCGTGCGGGCGCTGGCCAAGCAGTACAAGGACTACGGCCGCTGGCGGCACGTCGTCGCCCGCTACCACTCCGGCTCGATCAACCTGCGCTACCTCGCCCCGCCGACCGCCGTGTGCGCCATCGCGGCCGGTGTCGTGGTGGGCGCCGCGCTGACCCCGTGGGGCTTCGCCGTACCGGGCGCCTACCTGGCCGCGATCGCCGCCGGCTCGGTCCCGGCGGGCAAGGGGCTCGGGCTGAAGGCGCGGGTGCGGATCCCGGTGGCGCTGGCGACCATGCACATGTCGTGGGGGTGGGGCTTCCTGACCAGCCCCAAGTCGCTGGCCAGGAAGGTCATCGCCTCGCGGCGCCCGGCCGTCAAGGCCGACCCCGGAACCGCGGACGCCGCCGAGGTGCGCTGACGCCGGTCAGGACCAGCTGAACGCCGGGTCCACCTTCATGCAGGCGCTCTCGTCCGCGCCGTTGAGGGCCTCGGCCGACTCCGGGGTCCGGTCGTCGGACTCGGGCGCCTGGTACGCCGTGCCCTCGCGCCAGTCGGCGCCCACGACGAGCGTGACCCCCGAGACGTCGGTCGACCGCTGCACCGAACTCGCCGGTATCCCGAGGGACTTGGCGACGCGCCGGGCGTCGCCCTCCAGGTCGGCGCTCGGATAGCGGACGCGCGTGCGGTCCTCGCTCGGCAGCACCGAGGGGTCCGCGACGGCCTTGGTGAAGCCCCGCTCCACCAAGAGGCCGGCGACCGTGTTCGCGCGTCCGCCGGCCGCGCCGAGGCGGTCCGTGCGGGTGCCGTTGCGGACCTGGACCGCGATCTCGTCGTCGGGGGCGGCTGGGTCGTCCGGCTCCTCCGGCTCCGCCTCGGGCTTGTTCCTCGCGTCCTTGCCGTCCAGCGCGATGTCCTCGCGCACCAGCCGGAAGAGCTGCTCGGCGTCCTCGGTCGGCTCCACGCGCGCGCCCACGTACCGGTTGGGCATCGTGGTCATGGTGATGCGCTCCGGCTTCACCCGGCGCAGCTCGTCGCTGAGGTCGTACAGCTTCTTGACGGTGTCCAGGCCCGGGTCGACGGTGAGCGCCGAGGTGGCCTCCTCGGCCAGCCTGCGCAGCTTGTTCGGGTTGCTGAGGGTCGCGTTCTCACGCAGCGTCCGGACCATCGAGTTGAGGTACATGTGCTGGGCCCTGGCCCGCGCCAGGTCGCTGCCGTCCTCGAATCCGTAGCGGGTGCGCAGCCACTGCAGGGCCTGCTCGCCCTTGACCGGGTGCGTGCCCTTCTCCAGCTTCAGACCGGAGCCGTGGCCCTGGCTGTCGCGCGAGTGGATGTCGGCGTCCACACACACCGGGACGCCGCCGACGGCGTCCGCCATCGCGACCACGCCCGCGAAGTCCACCATCACGAAGTGGTCGATGTGGATGCCGGTCAGTTCCTGCCAGGTGGCCACCGTGCAGCCCGGGCCGCCGTGGCCGAGGCTCTGGTTGGTCATCACCCGGCCGTCGCTCGCCGGGTGCACCTTCCCGTCGTCCGGGTCGGTGCACTTGGGTATCTCGACCAGGGTGTCGCGCGGCATGCTCACCACCGACATGTTGCTGCGGTCGGCGGACACGTGCACCAGCATCTGCACATCCGCGAGCGGTGTGGAGCCGAACGTCTCGCGGGCGCCGCCCAGTTGCTGGTTCTCCTCGCTGTCCCGGGCGTCCGAGCCGATCACGAGGATGTTCAGCGGGGTCTGCCCGGCCGCGTTCGGCGTCGGCGCGGCGACCTTGCCGTCCCCCAGGTTCAGGGGGTCCTTCTCGATGTTGCCGTTGAGGTGCTCGTAGTAGAGGTAACCGGCACCGGCCGTGCCGGCCAGGAGCACGGCGAGCACCACCGCGGTCCAGCGCAGCGCCCGGCGGGCACGCCGCGGACGGCGTCCGCCGGTCCCGCCACTCTCCTGAACGTCCGGGACGGCCTCCCGTATGTCCTCCTCCTGCACACCGCTCCGCGTCACTGCGCGTCCCTCCCCGCCACCGCGCCACCGCGCGGACGCGTCGCCGTCATGTGAGACGTACGACAGGCCCGTCAGGTCAACTGGCGCACTGCTTCTGGTCGGCCGTTGACTCGTTGTCCAGGTCCGGCTTCTTGACGGAGGCGGTGTCGAGCTTGACTCCGGCGCCCTTGAAGTCCTTGCCGAGGGTGAGGGTCATGGTGGGCAGGCCCTGGGAGTTGGTGACGCTCTCGCCGGGTTTCATGGCGGCGCCGGAGAGGCCGAGGATCTCGGCGAGGGCGCGGGCCTGGTCGGCCTGGTCGGGGGCGTACTCCAGGGTGGTCTTGGCGACGTCGGCGGGGGCGTTGCCCGCGTTCTCGGACTTGGTGACGCCGGCGTCCGTCTGGAGGTAGGACAGTTCCTGCTGGGCGCTGCCCGCGGGGGCGCCGCCGTTCATGACGCGGACGCGGACCTCGGAGGGCTCGGACTGCTCGCCCTTGAGGCGGGCGGCGACCGCGGCCTTCTCCTTCTTCTCCTTCTGCTTGACCTCGGTGAAGGAGATGTCGTTCCTGATCATGTCGAACACCTGGGGCCCCTTGGCCTCGTTCACGACCACCGTCGCCTTGACCTTCTCGGTGGGGTTGTCGATCACCGGCACCGTGGTGAACGTGATGTTCTTCGTCGGCACCTTCTTGAGCTCCAGGGCGATGTCCTTGAGCGTGCTCACCTTGCCGATGGCCTTGTCCACGGTCAGGGCCTCGGTCGCGGCCTCGGCGAGCTTCACCAGCTTGGTGGGGCTGGTGAGGGTGTCGCTGGAGGACATCTTCCGCATGAGCGAGCCGAGGAACTGCTGCTGCACCTTGATGCGGTCCAGGTCGCCCTCGTTGCCGAAGGCGTGCCGGGTGCGGACGAAGGCCAGCGCCTGCTCGCCCTCCACCTTGGACTCGCCCGCGGGGAGCTTGAGATGGGACTTCGGGTCGTCCACGGCGTTTTCCACGCACACGTCGACGCCGTCGACCGCGGTGGTCAGCGTCTTGACCGCGTTGAAGTCGGCCATCATGAAGTGGTTCGGCTGGATCCCGGTCGCCTCCTTCACCGTCCGCATGGTGCAGCCCGCGTCCCGGCCGCTCTCGCCGAGGCTCGTGTTGAAGCGGACGTCCGAGGTGCCGGGGATGATCTTCTTCGGGCCGTCCTCCTGCTTGGTCTCGCAGTCGGGGACGTCGACGATCAGGTCGCGGGGGATGCTGAGCGCGGTGGCGTTGGAGCGGTCCTTGGACACGTGCAGCAGGATGGTCGTGTCCGCGTGCCCGACGCTGCCCTTGTCGCCGTAGCCCTCGTTGCCCGCACCGGTGCGCTTGTCGGTGCCGATGATGAGGATGTTGAAGGCCTCGTCCTTCTTGAAGCTGCTGCTTCCGGCACTGCCGACGTCCGTCGTCGAGACGTTGCCCTCGAGGTGCTTGAGGTAGACGTAGCCGCCGACCCCGGCCACGAGGACGACGAAGGCCGTACTGCCGCCGACCCAGAGCAGGGCCCTCTTGCTCTTCGACTTCCTCTCCGGCCGGCGTCCGCGCCGCCCCGGTACCGGCTCCTCGGGCGCCGGCCGGCGCCGCCGCTGGGGCGGGACCTCGCGGCCGGGCGCGGCCGTACGACGACGCGCCGTGCCCGCGGTGCTGCCGCCCGCGTCGCCGGAGGCGTCGGGGGAGCGGGGTGCGCCCCGGCGGGGGCGGGGAACAGACGATGACTGCGGTGCGGAAGGGGACAGTCGCAGTTCGTATTCACCGGTGCGTGGATTCAGTACCCACTGGTCTGCGGGATCGACATCGTCCGCCCGCCCACGTCCTTGCGCGTCCACGGTCTCCCAATCCTCCGTCGGGGGCCACGCGGCGCCTTCTCCGGAAGGCGCACGATAAAGGGTCAACTAGTGCACGACGCCAGGGCTGGCCTCGCGGCAGGGGCACTGGAGCGCTCACACTATCCGCCCAGTTCAGCGTCGAACGACTCCGGTGTCACATTCGACTCCCCTACAACAGGGCAATCCCTCCTATTTTCGTGAACTCCTACCATCGGTAGGGCTTGTAGACGTCCATGCACTTGCCGGTGTCCGAGCCGTTGAGGGCGTCGCTGTTGTCCGGCAGGTCTCCCGCCTCGGGCGTCTTCTGCTTCGGATAGGACGTGCCCGAGCGCCAGTCGGCTCCCACGGCGAGCGTGATCCCGGACACGTCGGTGGCCTTGCGCACCGCGCTCGCCGGGATGCCCAGCGCCTCGGCGACGCGCCGTGCGTCGCCCGCCAGCTCGTCGCTCGGATAACGGACCAGCGTCCGCTCCTCGGAGAGCGCGGCGGAGGCGTCGGTCGTCGCCCTGGAGAAGCCCTTCTCCGTCAGTGTCCCGGCGACCGCGGCGGCGCGGCCGCTCACCGGGCCGAGCGTGTCTGAGCGGGTGGCGTTCTGGACCAGGACGCCGATGCCGGAGTCGGCGGCGGGCTCGTCGGAGGGCTTCCCGGTGGCGCCCTCGGCGTCCTTCGGGTTCTTCGCGTCCTTGCCGCTCTCGCCGCTCTTGCCGCTCTCGCCGCTCTTGCCGCTCTTGCCGTCCTTGCCGTCCTTGTCGTCGAAGGACACGTCGTCGCGGAGCATCGCCCACATCTGGTCCGCGCCGGCGGCCGGCAGCAGGTGGTTGGCGTTCTGGCCGTCCGCCACGGTGGGGATCGTCGTCATGGTGATGCGGTCCGTGGGCACCGTCTTGAGCTGCATGCCCAGGTCGTACAGCTTCTTGACCGTGCCGATCTCCTCGGAGACGGTCAGGGACTTGGTGGCGGCCTCGGCCAGGTTCATCAGGCGGCCGGTGTCGGTGAAGACGTTCTGCTGCTTCAGCGTGCGGATCATCGAGTTCATGTACATGTGCTGGGCCCGGGCCCGCAGCGGGTCGCTGCCCCAGGCGTGCCGGGTGCGCAGCCACTGGAGCGCCTGCTCGCCCTGCACCTTGTTGCGGCCGGCCTCCATCTTCAAGCCCGAGCCGCCGGGTACGCCGGGCAGCGGGCGGTCCCACACGTTCTGGTTCACACAGACCTCGACGCCGCCGACGGCGTCCGCCATCGAGACCACGCCCGCGAAGTCGATCGTCATCCAGTGGTCGATGTAGACCCCGGTGAGGTTCTCCCAGGTGGCCAGGGTGCAGCCGGCGCCGCCGCGGGCCAGCGACTCGTTGATGATGGTGTTGGTCGCGGGGAACTTCTCCCCGGTCTCGGTGTTCTTGCACGCGGGGATGTCCACGCGGGTGTCACGGGGGATGCTCACCACCGCCGCGCTCCTGCGGTCCGCGGCCAGGTGGATCAGCATCTGCACGTCGGCCAGCGGCGGGTTGTCGCGGTTGTTCTTGCCGCCCCCCAGCGCCACGTTGGCCTCGGAAGCGCGGCTGTCGGAACCGATCAGCAGGATGTTCAGGGGGGTCTGGCCGGCCGCGTTCGGCTCGGTGCGGTGCGCCTTGGAGTCGCCGCCGCTGCGCGCGCCCTTCTCGATGTTGCCGTTCAGGTGCTGGTAGTAGAGGTATCCGGCGCCCGCCGTGCCGAGTATCAGCACCGCGAGGGTGGTCGCCGACCAGCGCAGCGCCCGGCGCCGGCGTCCGGGGCGGCGCCGCCCGGACCGGCGGCGGCTTCGGTCTCCCCGGCCCGGCGGCCCCGCCGTACCGGTTCCGCCCCCGCCCCCGTCCTCGGCGCCGGTGTTCCTGCCGCGAGCCTGCCGGACCGCACCCCGTCGTGTTCCCTCCCCGTGCACACTGCCCTGCGTCATGTCCCTCTCCCACCCTCGGGCCCGCGAACGTGCCCCTGCGCGCGACCTGTTCGCACAGTTGGACGTACGGAGCCCCTCGTTGGCTGTACGGCGGCCCCGACGGATTGCACGCGCCCCGCGGGGCCGCTTCCGTCCCGGCCGTCCCCCGGCGCACCGATGGACTGTCGTACTGTCAGACGGGTTTGGAGGCCGTCAGGTCACTTCGCGCACTCGACCTTGTCCGCGGTGGACTTGTCGACGCCCTCGGGCGTCTTCCCCGCGGCGGTGTCGAGCTTGACTCCGGCGCCCTTGAAGTCCTTGCCGAGGGTGAGGGTCATGGTGGGCAGGCCCTGGGAGTTGGTGACGCTCTCGCCGGGTTTCATGGCGGCGCCGGAGAGGCCGAGGATCTCGGCGAGGGCGCGGGCCTGGTCGGCCTGGTCGGGGGCGTACTCGAGGGTGGTCTTGGCGACGTCGGCGGGGGCGTTGCCCGCGTTCTCGGACTTGGTGACGCCGGCGTCCGTCTGGAGGTAGGAGAGTTCCTGCTGGGCGCTGCCCGCGGGTGCGCCGCCGTTCATGACGCGGACGCGGACCTCGGAGGGCTCGGACTGCTCGCCCTTGAGGCGGGCGGCGACCGCGGCCGCCTCCTTCTTCTCCTTCTGCTTGACCTCGGTGAAGGAGACGTCGTTCCGCATCATGTCGAAGACCTGCTGGGCGGGCCCCTCCTTCAGCACGACCGTCGCCTTGACCTTCTCGGCCGGGTTGTCGATCACCGGCACCGTGGTGAAGGTCAGGTTCTTGGTGTTGAGCTTGCCCAGCTCCAGGCCGAGGTCCTTCAGCTTGCCGATGCTGTCCAGCCTGGAGTCGACGGTCAGCGCCTCGGTCCCCGCCTCGGCCAGCTTCAGCATCTTCGACGGGCTGGTGAGCGTGTCGTTGGACTTCAGCCGGCGCATCAGCGAGCTGAGGAACTGCTGCTGGATATCGATGCGGCTGAGGTCGCCGCCGAAGCCCACGGAGTGCCGGGTGCGGACGAAGGCGAGGGCCTGCTCGCCCTCGATGGTGTGCTTGCCCGCGGGCAGCTTCAGGTGCGAGTCCGGGTCGTCGATGTCCTTCGCCAGGCAGACCTCGACGCCGCCGACGGCCGAGGTCAGCGTCTTGACCGCGTTGAAGTCGGCCACCATGAAGTTGTCCGGCGTCACCCCCGTCAGCTCGGTGACGGTCCGCATGGTGCAGCTGGGCGTACGGCCGCTCTGGCCGAGGCTGGTGTTGAAGCGGACGCCGCTGGAGCCGGGGATGACCTTCTTCGTCCCGTCCTCCTGCGTGGTCGGGCAGTCGGGGACGTCGACTATCAGGTCGCGGGGGATGCTGAGCGCGGTGGCGTTGGAGCGGTCCTTGGACACGTGCAGCAGGATCGTGGTGTCGGCGTGGCCGGCGCTGCCGGTGTCGCCGTAGCCCTCGTTGCCGCTGCCGGTGCGCTTGTCGGTGCCGATCAGCAGGATGTTGATGGCCTTGTCCTTCTGGAAGCCACCGGTGCTCGCGCCGTCGTCGGGGAAGGACTGGATGTTGTCGTTCAGGTGCTGGAGATAGAGGTATCCGGCGGTGCCGCCGGCGAGGACGACGAACGCCATGGTGCCGCCGGTCCACAGCAGGACGCGCTTGCCCCTCGACTTCTTCTTCGCCGGCCGCCTGCGACCGGCCCGTCCCGGCGGCGGTTCCTCGGGAGCCGAACGGCGCCTGCGCTGCGGGGGGACCTCACGGTCCGGTGCCGCAGCGGGCGCGGCGGCGGCCCGGCGACCCGGCACGGGCGACTGCGCTGCGGAAGGGGACAGTCGCAGTTCGTATTCGCCGGTGTCCGGATTGAGTACCCACTGGTCTGCGGGGTCGATGTCGCCCGCCCGTCCACGGCCTTGCGCGTCCACGGTTGTCCGAATCCTCCGTCGGGGCCACGCGGCGCCCTCCCCTCAGGGCACCCGGTCTCGCTCACTCGGTGCGCGGCCCCGGGCAGAACCTCGGGGCCGGGCACACCGGATCGCTCACACTAACCGCCCGGTTCGACTCGGGGCGATGGCAGTGACGCATGCCATGAAACTTACAACTGGGCAATCCTGCGCATTCCTTGGACAATTGTCCGTACTTTCATGCGTGCCTTGCACACGTCTTGCCGCGTCTTTGAACGCGCTTTACTCGCAGACGTCTTCGTCGGCGGTGTTCCCGCTGAACGTCGGCCCCGGGGAATCGGCGTCACCGGGCTCGCCATGGACCGGCGCCGCGATCGTCACGGGTTCGTCCGTCCGGAGCCGGGTGAAGAGCTTCTCGGCGTCGGGCTGCACGAGCTGGTCGCGATTGGCGTCGCCCGCGTACGACTCCCGGGGGACGGTCAGGAACTGCACGCGCTCGGTGGGAATGTCGCGCAGCCCGCGCACGAGGTCGTACAGGCCTCGCAGACTCGCCAGATTCGGGTCCGTGGTCAGTGACGAGGTGGCCGCGTCCAGCACCGGGTACAGCTTCACCGGATTCAGCAGCACGCCATTGCTCTGCACCTTGTTCACGAGCGCCCCCAGAAAGCGCTGCTGCCGGTCCATCCGGTCGGTGTCGCTGCCGTCCCCGAGCGACTTGCGGGCGCGGACGTATCCGAGCGCCTGCTCACCGTCGAGCGTCACCCGGCCCGCGGGCAGTCTCAGCTTGGCGTCCGCGTCGTCGACCGGCTTCCGCAGGCACACCTCGACGCCGTCGAGCGCGTCGACCATCTTCTTGAAGCCCTGGAAGTCGACGACCACGTGGTGGTCGATCCGGATGCCGGTCAGCTTCTCCACGGTACGGATCGAACACGCCGAACCGCCCGCCGAGAAGGCGTAGTTGAACTGTGTGAACACCGGCGCGGTGCGTGCCCCGTCCGGTCCGTGGCAGCCGGGCACGTTCACCATCAGGTCGCGGGGGAGAGAGACGGCGGTGGCGCTGTCCCGGCCCGCCGCCAGGTGCAGCAGGATCGTGGTGTCCGACCGCTCGGTCCCGGAGTCCCGTCCGTAGCGCGCGTTGCCGTCGCCGGAGCGCGAGTCCGACCCGATCAGCAGCACGTTCCGCGCGCCGCGCACGAGGGCGGTGGGGCGCTCCTTCTCGTACCGGGCGAGTTCGGCCGCCGCCGCCTCGTCCGCCGTGATGTTGCCGTTCAGCTTCGCGTACACCACCCACCCGGCGCCCACTGCACCGACGGCCACCACGCCGACCGCGATCCCCACCCGGGCCAGCCGCCGCCTCCGACGCCGCCGCCTCAGCCCGTCCCCGGACGCGGACGCCCCGGCCCCCTTGCCGGCGTCATCGCTCACGACTCCCTCCGTCCCACACCCGTGCGCTCCTACGACCATGCAGCGGACGGGGCGGGGACGCGGAACGGTAGTGAGCCGAACGGGTCACACACGCCGCCGCCGTCACCCGCAGCCACGCCCTGCCGCCCGGCTTGGCCGCCGTCGGCAACGCCGCGCGGCTGCGAGTCGCCATCACGCTCAGCTACGAGCCGCCGCCCCGCGCGGCTGCGGGTCGCACATCCCGCTCAGCTGCGGGCAGTCGTGCCCCCCCGCGTTCACACCGACGCCGGGCCCAGGCCCACCCCCACCCCCACGCTGGATCACCAACCGTTCCTGGAGACTGAGCAGGAGTGAGTCCCTCTCAGCCGCGCGCCCCGAACGGTCTTGGGCGAGCTGGTCCCCGGCGTACTCGACCCCGAGGCGGCGACACGGATCCTGTCCGTGGTCCGATCCCGGGAGGCCGGATCCCTTGCGACCTGGCCAAGTGGGTACGGACAGAGGGCGACGGAGAGGCCCCAAACCTTCTCTCCGGAGGAGATGGGGGCTCCGCACGCTGGCGGTGAGCAGTTACCAACCCCCGACAAACACCTCACCGCGCCGTCGCCGAAACCCTCTCCGCCTCGATCCGCTGATCCAGCACCCCGTCCCCCGCCCGCTCCAGATGCCGGCACAACACCACCGACCCCCCACTCGCCAACGGCCCGTACAACCCCGCGCTCAACCCCTCCCACGTGTCGTACGGCAGCCCCGACAGAATCCGCGCCCCCGGCCCGGTGAGCCCCAGCCCGGACGCCTCCGCCCGCGCCCGCTCCACGACCTCCGCCCCGCTGAACTCCCGCCCGGCGACGATCAGCGCGGCCGCCTCCGGATCCACCGGCGCGTACGGCACGAACCGGTCCCCCTGCCCCGGCACCTCCACCGCGTAATCGGCGAAGCCCTCCGGCGCGCGCGGCGCGAACCGCCCCCCGAGCGGCCGCAGCGCCAGCGCGATCCGTGCGCCCGAGCACGCCCGCGCGGCGTCCAGCGACTCGGGCTCCGGCCCGCTGACGACCACGTCGGCCGACGCCGGGTCACCCGCCACGTCGGCGACGACACCCACCGACGCGCACGCCAGCAGCCACACCGCCGTCTGCCAGTGCGCGGGCAGCAGCAGCGCGACCCGGTCGCCGGGTTCGACGGAGAGTTCGTCCTGGAGCAGATTCGCGGTCTTGGCCACCCAATTGGCGAAGGTGGCCACGGACAGTTCGACGCGTTCGCCGGTGGCGTCGTCGTAGAAGGTCACCAAGGGGCGTCCCGGGTCCGCGGCGAGCGCGGAACTCAGCAGGTCGGCAGGGGTGCGATCGGTCGCGTTCACCCGCGCAAGCGTACGCGGCCCCCAACACCCGCACCCGGCGGACGGCGTACCGCACCACCACCGGTTCGGACGAGTGAACCCTACGGGCCGTCAGATCCCAAATGGACATATTTGTATGACCATGTCCAGTATCAGGGGCATGCGTGGATTCCTTGCTTCCTCGATCGGTGTCACGTGCGCGGCGGCCCTGGCGGTCCCGCTCACCCCACCCGCGGCGGCGGCCACCTCCGCGCCCCCGCCCCCGCCCACGACTGCGACCGCGAGAGCGACAGCGGCGCGTGCCGAGGTCTACGCACCTGGCGGCACCCAGTCACTGCCCCTCACCCCCCTCACTCGCGACCGCGCCCCCGACGCCGTCGCCGTCGCACAGGGCCTGCCCCGCCGGAACGTACGGCACTTCTCGCTCGTCGGCGTCGTCTGGGACAACCCGACCACCGAACTCCACGGCCGCGTCGAGGTCCGTACCCGCGCGACCGCCACCGGCACCTGGTCCGACTGGCAGGAGTTGGAGACCCACAACGCCGACCACGCCGCCGACCCCGGCACCACCGAGCGCACCTCCGGCCGGGTCCGCGGCGCCACCGCACCCCTGTGGGTGGGCGAGTCGGACGGAGTGGAGGCGCGGGTACGGGCGGAGAGCAGGCCCGAGGCCGCCACCCGAGCCGCCCCGGCGGCCACCGCATCCACGCTCCCCAACGGACTGCGCCTCGAACTCGTCGACCCCGGCAAGGGCGCCCCGCCCACGGCGGCACCCGGACCGGAGGAGGAGCCCCGCACCACGAAGACATCCGCGGCGTCCGCGGCGTCCGCCGAAGCAGTGGTCGCCGCCTCCGCCGCCAACGCCGGCCTCGCCCCCCTGGGCGCCACCGAGATCCCTGCCCTGAGCCAGGCCCGGACCGAGGCCGAACTCGGCACCGGGCAGCAGACCAAGCCGTACGTCGGTGCCCGCCCGAGCATCACCACGCGCCACGGCTGGGGCGCGGACGAGGGGCTGCGGGAGAAGGGGTTCGTGTACACGAAGAAGGTCAAGGCGGCGTTCGTGCACCACTCGGCCACCGGCAACAACTACCGCTGCTCGCAGGCGCCGTCAGTCATTCGCAGTATCTACCGCTACCACGTCCACAGCACGGGCTGGCGTGACCTCGGCTACAACTTCCTCGTCGACAAGTGCGGAAACATCTACGAGGGGCGCGCCGGGGGCGTGTCCAAGGCGGTACTCGGCGCGCACACCCTGGGGTTCAACTCCAACAGCATGGGCATCGCCGTTCTCGGTACGTACAGCGACAGGAAGCCGTCCTCGGCCGCCGTGAAGGCGATCGCCCGGCTCACCGCGTGGAAGCTCGGCATCTACGGCATGAATCCGGACGGGAAGACATACCTGAAGTCGGGTGGTGGCAATCTCTACCGAAAAGGTAAGAACGTACGACTGAACGTCATCTCCGGTCACCGCGACGGCTTCGCGACGAACTGCCCCGGCAGGCTGCTCTACGGCAAGCTCGACACGAGCCGCTCGAAGGCGGCGCAGTACCAGGGCCGCTGAGGGCGGAACACCGCACGGCCATCGAGGGCGCCGAGGAACGGTCTGCATACACTGGCCGGCCGAAAGACAGTTCGGCCGGTCCCGGCAGGAAGCAGAGACGACGGTGACAGAAGCGATCCTCCTGGTCGGCGGCAAGGGCACGCGGCTGCGTCCGCTCACGGTGAACACCCCGAAGCCCATGGTCCGGGCGGCCGGGGTGCCCTTCCTCACGCACCAGCTGGCGCGGGCGAAGGCGGCGGGCGTCGACCACATCGTGCTCGCGACGAGCTACCTGGCAGAGGTCTTCGAACCGTACTTCGGCGACGGCTCGGCCCTGGGGCTGCACCTCGAATACGTCACCGAGGAGGAGCCGCTCGGCACCGGCGGCGCGATCCGCAACGTGGCGTCCCGGCTGCACTCGGGGCCGGACGACCCGGTCCTGATCTTCAACGGCGACATCCTGACGGGTCTGGACATCGGCGCGCTGGTCCGCACCCACGCGACGACGGGCGCGGACGTCTCGCTGCACCTGACGAAGGTCACGGACCCCAGGGCGTACGGGCTGGTCCCCACCGACGACACGGGCCGGGTGCTCGCCTTCCTGGAGAAGCCCCAGACCCCGGAGGAGATCGTCACCGACCAGATCAACGCGGGGGCGTACGTCTTCCGCCGCTCGGTCATCGACACGATCCCGGCGGGGCGGCCCGTCTCCGTCGAACGCGAGACCTTCCCGGAACTCCTCGCCACCGGGGCGCACCTCCAGGGCATGGTCGACTCCACGTACTGGCTGGACCTCGGCACCCCGGCGGCCTTCGTGCGCGGCTCGGCCGACCTGGTCCTCGGCCGCGCCCCGTCCCCGGCGATACCGGGCCGCTGCGGCGACCGCCTGGTCCTGCCCACGGCCCAGGTCGCGCCCGACGCGAAACTGGCCGGCGGCACGGTGGTCGGCGAGGGCGCCTTCGTGGCGGAGGGCGCGCGCGTCTTCGGCAGCACGATCCTGCCCGGCGCCGTCATCGAGCCCGGCGCCGTCATCACCGACTCCCTCATCGGCACCCGCGCCCGGATAGGCACCCGCTCGGTCCTCACCGACACGGTCATCGGCGACGGCGCCACCATCGGCGCCGACAACGAACTCCGCTCCGGCGCCCGAATCTGGTGCGACGCCCACATCCCCCCGGCATCCCTACGCTTCTCCTCGGACGCGTAGCGCTGCGGGATGCCTGTGGCGGGTGGGGTGGGGGTGCGCCTTGGGTTCGGTGGGGGGTCGGGGCCGCGCCGGGGGGTGTCCGTCCTCGGAACGGCGCGGAATCGGTCGGCCACAGAAGTGCTGTGTGTTGACGCGCCAACCGCTGCGGGCGGAGACCCCCCGACACGACCCCTTCTCGCCGTACGCGGCCAACCGTACGCCCGGCTGCGCGCCGCCGACCCGCCGTCCACGGCCGCGGGCCGCCGCGCCCTCGCGCGGTACGCGGCCGAGGGCCGCCGACCCGCGTAACCGCGCTGTCCGCGCGGCTGGGGGCCGCCGACCCGCGTAACCGCGCTGTCCGCGCGGCTGTGGGCCACCGACCCGCGTACCCGCGCGGGCTGCGCGGCTGGGGGCCGTATGCCTCCGTAACCGCGGGCAGATGTGCCTCCCCCAGTGCCTGAACGGCCTGGGAGGTACCCCCAGGGACGGCACGGGTGGGCGCGGCGGCAACCGGCCAGCGCCGGGCCGCGTCACCCACCCCCGGCCCGCACCCACGCCGGGTGCCACATCAACGCCGGCCCAGTCAGAGCCGCTCAATACCCCGCGGAGCCATCCGCGGCGCCCGCCGCCCCGGCACCCGCCCGCTCAGCAGCACCAGCCGAGCCGCCCGATGCCGCTGCCCGGCATACGGCTCCAGCAGCCGCAGCATCTCCGCGTCGTCCGCGTACCGGTCCCCGCCCAGCGCGAACCCCACGATCCCCGGCAGATGCAGATCGCCCACCGTCACCGCGTCCGGCGCCCCATGACTGCGCTGCACGGTCTCCGCGGACGTCCACGGCCCGATCCCCGGTACGACCTCCAGCCGCGCCTGCGCCGCCCCCGGCTCCATCCCGGCCGCCTCCTCCAGCCGCGCAGCGACCCGCACGGCCCGCAGGATCGTCGAGGCCCGCTTGTTGTCCACCCCGGCCAGATGCCACTCCCAGGAGGGGATCAGCGCCCACGTCCGCGCCGACGGCATCACACACATCCGCCCGGGCGCGGGCCCCGGCGCCGGTTCCCCGAACTTCCGCACGAGCAGCCGCCACGCCTGGTACGCCTCCAGCGTCGTGACCTTCTGCTCCAGGACCGAGGGGATCAACGACTCCAGTACCAGACCGGTCCGCGCCAGCCGCAGCCCCGGCCGCCGATGCCGCGTCAGCGCCAGCAACCGGTGCCTCGGCACGAACACGGACGGGTCGTCCTCGGCGCCCAGCATCCGCGGCAACTGCTCCAGCAGCCACTCCGCCCCGGGCCCCCAGCCCTCGCCCCGCACCTCGTCACCGCGCGCGGTGACCCGCAGCGTGCCCGGCCCGGCGGGTGTGCGGCTGGTCCGCCACACGGCCCCGTCCGGCGTCGTCCGGAACGTCGGATCGCCCGGCCCGCGCCGCAGCGGCCCGAGCACCAGCCCCAGCTCCAGCGGCCCGTCCGGCACCCACACCCGTACCCGGCCCGGCGCGACCCCCTGCCGGGGTATCCCGCCGCGCACAGCGGCGCGCGGGGGCCGGGGAGCGAAACGTCCTGCCACGAGTGAGGTCCTTGGGCGAAGAGAAGAAGGAGTGGGGAAGAAAAGGGGAAGAAAAGGGGAAGAAAAGGGGAAGAAAAGGGAGCCTCTACGAGAGTAGAGGCCTCACCGCACCTCGATGAACGACCCCGCGTCCCGCCCCGGCCGCGCGCGCGGTTCCCCGGCCGGATGACCGACCGCAACCGTACCCATCGGGTCCCAGTCGTCCGGCAGCCCCAGCACCTCCCGCACCACGTCCCGGCAGAACATCGTCGAGGACACCCACGCCGACCCCAGCCGCTCCCCGGCGAGCGCGACGAGCAGGTTCTGCACGCCCGCGCCGGTGGCGACGACGAACATCTCCCGCTCGGCCCCGTCCCGCCGCGCGTCCCCGTACGAGTGCGAACCGTCCATGACCAGGCAGGGGACGACGAGGTAGGGCGCGTCGCGCAGTACGTCCCCGCGCCGGACCCGCTTGGCGATGGACTCCTCGCTCTTGCCGTCCCGCCGCAGGTCCGCGATCCAGGCGTCCCGCATCGCGTCCAGCAGCCGGGTGCGGGAGTCCTCGGACTCCAGGAGCACGAACCGCCACGGCGTCGTGTGGTGCGGCGCCGGTGCCGTGACCGCGGCCGCGACCGCCCGGCGTACCGCGCCGGGTTCGACCGGCTCGTCCGTGAAGGCCCGTACCGTACGGCGCTGGGTGACCGCCTGCCGTACCGCCTCCGACGTGCCCAGCCGGAACATGTCGTCGCGCGCGCCGCGCACCATCGCCCGCGCGCCCTCTCCGTCGTCGTCGGCCACCAGGAGCGGCAGCCCGCGCAGGACGGCGACCGGCAGACCCGCGGCCTTGCCCTTGACCAGGTCGCCGGCCGCGGCCAGCTCGTCGGCGGTGGCGACGACGGTGGAGCCCAGTGGATTGCCGTGCGCGTCCGTGCCCCCGCGCAGGTCGTCGAGGACCCGCACGCCGGCGGCGCCGATCGCCACGTCCGTGAGCCCGGCCCGCCAGGGGCGGCCGAAGGTGTCGGTGACGACGACCCCTACGTTGACGCCCAGCGTGTCGCGCAGTCCGTCGCGGATGCCGCGCGCGGAGGCGTCCGGGTCCTCGGGCAGCAGCAGGACGGTGCCGGACGGGGTGTTGGAGGCGTCGACGCCGGCCGCCGCCATGACCAGCCCCTGCCGGTTCTCGACGATGCGCAGCAGGCCGCGCCGGGCCACCACCCGCACGGTCTCCGCGTCGATCGCGGCCTCCCGGTCGGCGGCCTGTACGACGCGCCCCTCGGCCTTGGACACGATCTTGGAGGTGACGAGCAGCACGTCCCCGTCGGCCAGCGCCGGCTCGGCCGCGGCGATCAGCTTGGCCAGGTCGTCGCCGGGCTGCACCTCGGGCAGTCCGGGCAGCGCCCACACCCGGTAGCCCTCCGGGCGGCCGAGGGCGTCCTCGCGCGTGCCGTCATTCATGCCTCCCGCACCTCCTCGGCGAGCGTCAGCGCCTCCCGGGCCATCCGCGTCGTGGCGTCGAGGTCGGTCATCATCAGCGGTACGGCGCGGCAGAGGATGCCGGCCGCCTTCACGCGCGTGACGGCCTCCGCGTCGACCGTGTCGACCAGCCAGCCGTCGAGCAGCCCCGAGCCGTAGTGCTCGGCGACCGCGGCGGCTGTGGACTCCACGCCGACCGCCGCGAGCACCTTGTCGGCCATCCCGCGCACGGGCGCGTCCCCCACGATCGGGGACAGGCCCACCACGGGCACCCCGGCGTCGGCGATCGCCTCCCGGATGCCGGGCACGGCGAGGATCGTGCCGACCGAGACCACCGGGTTGGACGGCGGGAAGAGGATCACGTCCGCCTCGGCGACGGCCTCCAGGACGCCCGGCGCCGGCTTGGCCTGCTCGGCGCCGACCGGCACGACCGCCTCGGCGGGGACGGAGGCGCGCAGCCGTACCCAGTACTCCTGGAAGTGGACCGCCTTGCGCTCCCCTTCCAGTTCGACCGCGACGTGTGTCTCCACGCGGTCGTCGGTCATCGGGATGAGGCGCACACCGGGCTTCCAGCGGTCGCAGAGCGCCTGCGTCACCGCGCTGAGCGGGAAGCCCGCGGTGATCATCTGCGTCCGCACGATGTGCGTGGCGAAGTCGCGGTCGCCGAGGCCGAACCACTCGGGCCCGACGCCGTACGCCGCCAGCTCCTCCTTGAGGTGGAATGTCTCGTCGGCCCGTCCCCAGCCCTGCTCCTCGTTGATGCCGCCGCCGAGCGTGTACATCACCGTGTCGAGGTCCGGGCAGACCTTCAGACCGAAGAGGTGGATGTCGTCCCCGGTGTTGCCGATGACCGTGATGTCCGCGTCGGGCGCGGCCTGCTTCAGACCACGCAGGAACCGGGCACCGCCGATGCCGCCTGCCAGAACCACAATGCGCATGGCCCCAGTCTTGCAGGCGGGTACGACACCGCGTCAGGCAGTCGTCACGGCACCGGCGTCCGCGTCCCGCGACGCGGCGGCCGAGCACTGCGGGGCGTGCATGGGCATCTCGGTGAGGCCCGGGTAGTAAACGTGCAGGCTGACCGCCGGCTCCAGCGTGTCGTTGACGACCTCGTGCACGTGCCCGGGTGCGAACACGCGCTGGGTGCCGGCCCGCAACGCGCGCGTGCCGTGCTCCGTGTGCTCGCTGAGGGTCCCCTCCAGGACAGTCCACACGCCGGAGGAGGGGCCGTGGTCGTGGCGTCCGCTGCCCTGGCCCGCCACCCAGGACAGCAGCCACACCTCGTAGCCCGGGCCGGTGCGCAGCCGGTGGTACCAGCGTGTCGTCGCGTCGTACCGGACGAGGTGCTCCCACTCGGAGCGGTCGTCGGCGATGGAGCGGGCCAGCCCGGCGAACTCGGCCACGGTGGCCGGGTGCTCGCGGGGTGCCTGGAGGAGGTGGGGGACTTCGAGGATGTCGCCGGCGATCTGGAGGTCGCTGTCGCTGTTCATGGGTGCGGTGGTTCCTCGGCAAAAGTGTGCGGCGGGCGGAACGGATGACCAAGAACGCCCTGGTGGGGCGGGAAATGGAGCATCGAGTCGCGTGGACTCTGGGGACGGCCGGAGCGCGGTTGGCTCAACAGCTGGAACAGCGGCAACAGCTACAGCGAGCGCGGGCAGCACCGTGGGACCCGGCGGTGCGGGTCGAGGCGAGCGCCAAGTTCGCGAGCATGCCCACTAGGACACCGGTTCACACCAGCACTGTCAACTCGCTGCCCGGTATGTGGGACATGTTTCACCTCTTCCGGTTCATCTCGCAGGGGAAAGGTTTGTTCAGGGGGGTCCAGGGACACATGGCGCACAAGCCGGGCGCACAACCCCCGTAGTGATCCTGTGACCCGAATGTGATCAGGTTCGCTTCGGGCCGTGTACCGGAACGTGATCGAACGCCAGGGCGTCTTCCCCGGTGCGAGTGGAGCGCGGGTCGGGTGCCCGGACGGGCCTCTTTGGGGTGTCAAGGTTTATGGCGATTTGAACACTTTCCGCTTTGCCTTGGTTCCGCAGAGTGAATAAGGGACCCAATAGCAGATCTCGGCTTGACTCGCCCGGAGCAGCACACTTGTAATTTCACTCGTGTCGTTCAGCCGGAATCGGTAACGGCCAGATCACGGGGACGCGAAGACAGACGAGGGGCGCACATGACCGAGCTGGTGCAGCAACTGCTGGTCGACGACGCGGACGAGGAGCTCGGCTGGCAGGAGCGCGCACTGTGCGCCCAGACCGACCCCGAGTCCTTCTTCCCCGAGAAGGGCGGCTCCACCCGCGAGGCCAAGAAGGTCTGCCTCGCCTGCGAGGTCCGCTCCGAATGCCTCGAGTACGCCCTTGCCAACGACGAGCGCTTCGGCATCTGGGGCGGCCTGTCCGAGAGGGAGCGCCGCCGGCTGAAGAAGGCCGCCGTCTGACGTGGCGCCAGAACCGGCGCGAACGGCGGGACCAGCGGGAACGGCCCCTCGCCAGTGGGTTGTCCACAGGCGGCGGGCCCTCTTGCCGTCCAGCCGATAGTGTGGGCGCTCGTCCGAGACGCCCCGCCATTCCCCACAGGCACGGGCGTCCACCGCAGTCCACCGAACCGGGGCCCGTACCTCGATGTCCGTGCAGAGTCACACGGCAGCCCAGCAAGACCTCGCTGCCACACCTGAGTTCCCGCGTCACGTCGTCACCGCGGTCCTCGTCGCCCACGACGGAGCCCGCTGGCTGCCCGACGCGCTCGCCGGGCTGCTCGGCCAGGAGCGCCCCGTCCAGTACGCCGTGGCCGCCGACACCGGCAGTGCCGACGACTCGGCCCGGCTGGTCGGCGAAGCCCTTGGCGGCGACCGCGTGCTGCACCTCGCCCGGCGCACCGGCTTCGGCCAGGCCGTGGAGGAGGCGGCCCGCACCGTCCCCGTCCTCACCCCGGAGGACCTGCTTTACCTGAAGCGGCCCAGCGGCTGGGACCCCGTCACGCGCACCTGGCGCGACGACGCCTACGACCTGCCCGAACTGCCCCACGGCGAGCCGGTCCAATGGCTGTGGCTGCTGCACGACGACTGCGCCCCCGAACCCGACGCCCTGGCCCAGCTGCTGCGCGTCGTGGACACCGAGTACGAACTCGGCCGTGACGACGTCGCCGTCGTCGGCCCCAAGCTCCGCGGCTGGTACGACCGCCGGCAACTGCTGGAGGTCGGCGTCTCCATCGCCAACTCCGGCCGCCGCTGGACCGGCCTGGACCGTCGCGAACAGGACCAGGGCCAGCACGACCACGTCCGCCCCGTCCTGTCGGTGTCCACCGCCGGCATGCTGATCCGGCGTGACGTCTTCGAGCGGCTCGGCGGGTTCGACCGCCGGCTGCCCCTGATGCGCGACGACGTCGACCTGTGCTGGCGCGCGCACGCCGCCGGACTGCGCGTCCTCATCGCCCCCGAGGCGGTCGTCCGCCACGCCGAGGCGGCCTCCCGCGAACGCCGCGCCGTCGACTGCGCGGGCCGCACCACCGCCTCCCCGCACAAGGTGGACAAGGCCGGCGCCGTCCACACCCTCCTCGTCAACGTCCGTACGGCCGTCCTGCCCTGGGTGCTGCTGCGCATCGTCGTCGGCACGATGCTGCGCACCCTCGCCTATCTCGTCGGCAAGGTGCCCGGGCAGGCGCTCGACGAGATCCGGGGCCTGCTGGGCGTCCTGCTGCGCCCCGAGCGCATCATCGCCGCGCGGCGTGAACGCGGCCGCCCACAGGTCGAGAAGGACGAGCTGCGCCCCCTGTTCCCGCCCCCCGGCGCGACCATCCGCGTCACCGTCGAACAGGTCGCGGGCAACCTCGTCGGCAGCTCCGAGGCCGAGACCGCCGCGGGCGCCGGACGGCACGGCGGCGGCATCGAGTCCGGACCGGGCGGCGACGACGCCGACTTCCTGGAGCTCGAGCAGTTCGCCCGGCTCAAGCGCGTCGCCCGCAAGCCCGGCCCGGTGCTCTTCGTGATCCTGCTGCTCGCCTCCCTGGCCGCCTGCCGCGCCCTCCTGGCCGGCGGCGCCCTCGCGGGCGGCGCGCTGCTGCCCGCCCCGGCCGACGCCGGCGAGCTGTGGTCGCGCTACGCGGACGCCTGGCACACGGTCGGCACCGGCGGCACCGCCTCCGCGCCGCCCTACCTCGCGATCCTGGCGGCACTGGCCGCCGCGCTGCTCGGCTCGACCGGCACCGCCGTCACCCTGCTGCTGGTCGGCTCGGTGCCCCTGGCCGGCGCCACCGCGTACTTCGCGTCCCGGCCACTGGTCATGTCCCGGCTGCTGCGCGCGTGGGCGGCCGTCGCCTACGCCTTCCTGCCCGCCGCCACCGGCGCCCTCGCCGGCGGCCGCATCGGCACCGCCGTCCTCGCCGTACTGCTGCCGCTCATCGCCCGCGCGGGCGTCGCGGCGGCCGGCCTGGCCCATGCGTCCGGCGCCCGCGGCAGCTGGCGCGCCACCTGGGCGTACGCGCTGCTGCTGACGGTCACCACCGCCTTCACGCCCGTCGTCTGGCCCCTCGCGCTGCTCCTCGGCCTCGGCGTCCTGGCCCTGCGCCGCGGCGAGATCACGGCGTACGGACCGCGCTTCCTCGCCCAGCTCGGCACCCCCCTGCTGCTGCTCGCGCCCTGGTCGCTGTCGCTACTGCCCTTCGGCTTCTTCGACGAGGCCGGACTGGAGTACGGCTCCTCGGCCGCCTCCGCCCTCGACCTGCTCGGCGCGAGCCCCGGCGGCCCGGGGACGGTCGGCGGGCTCGTCCTCGTCGGCATCGTGCTGGCCGCGCTGGCCGCCCTGCTGCGCTCCGAACGGCAGTTGGCCGTCCGGGCCGCGTGGGCCGTCGCCCTGATCGGCTTCGTCTTCGCGGTCCTGTCCAACCGCTCGGCCTGGGCCGGCCCCGCCACCCTCGTCTACGGCATCGCCCTGCTGTCCGCCGCGACCCTCGGCGCCGACGGAGCCCGCTTCCGTGTCGCCGAGCAGAGCTTCGGCTGGCGCCAGCCCGTCGCCGCGCTGATCGCCCTCGCCTCGGCCGTGGGCCCGCTGATCGCCGCCACCGGGTGGATGATCGGCGGCGCCGACGGACCCGTCGAGCGACGTGACCCCGTACAGGTGCCCGCGTTCGTCGCCGAGGAGAGCCGCACCCGCGACCAGGCCCGCACCCTCGTCCTCGACAGCGACTCCACCGCACACGTGGGATACATGCTGGTCCGCGGCTCCGGAGCCCGCCTCGGCGACGGCGAACTGGCCGCCGGGGACGGCGGGAACAGCACCCTCGACAAGATCGTCGCCAACCTGGTGGCCGGTTCCGGCGCCGACCAGGCCGACCAGCTCGGCGGCTTCGCCGTGCGCTACGTGCTCGTGCACAAGGGCGCGCCCCGCGAGGTCACCCGGGTCCTGGACGCCACCCCCGGCCTGAGCAGGCTCAGCCAGCAGGACGGCAGCGGACTGTGGCGCGTGGACCAGGAGGTCGCCCGCGCGACCATCGTGTCGGGTGGCGACTCCGGCACCGGCGAACCGCAGCCCGTGGCGGCCGGACCGGTCGACATCCACACCGACATCGAACCGGGCCCCGACGGCCGCGTGCTGCGCCTCGCCGACTCGGCGGCCGAGGGCTGGACGGCCACCCTGGACGGCAAGCCGCTCAGCCGCACCACGGTCGACGGCTGGGCCCAGGGCTTCGAACTCCCCGCCTCCGGCGGCAGGCTGGACGTCACCTACGACGACCCGTTCACCCACAGCGTCTGGCTGTGGGCCCAGGGCCTGCTCGCCGTGGTCCTGGTCGTCCTCGCGCTGCCCGGCAGACGCCGCGACGTCGACGACGACCTGCCCGAGGAACCGCTCGTCCCCGCCCAGGCCCTGGAGGGCGAAGGACGCCGGGCACGGCGACTGCGCGCCCAGGCGGAGGCCGAGGCCGGGGCCGGGGTGGACACCGAGTCGCCGGGCGCACCGGCGGACGGCGCCCCCGAGGTGCCCGAACCGCCTGCGGCGCCCCCCGCACCGGTCCCGCAGCAGCCGGCGTACGGCGAGTGGGACTCGGCGGGGTACCAGAGCGAGTACGGCTCCTACGGCACCTACGGCCAGGAGCAGTACCAGGGCGTCCAGCAGCAGTACGACCAGGGCGCGTACGCGCAGCAGCCGTACCAGCAGGGAGACCCGTACCAGGCAGAGCCCTACCCCGCGGACGCCTACCAGGACGGCCGGGGCGCCCAGTACCAGCCGGACCAGTACGCGCCGTACGCCTACGGCGAGCAGGCGCAGGCCCAGCCTCAGGACGGCGGGTACGACCCCGCCTACGACCAGGCGTACGGCCAGGGCGAACACGACACGCCGTACGACCCCTCCCAGCCCCACCACCCCCACGGCACGGGCAGTGGGCGTCCCGACGGGAGCCAGCAGTGAAGCGCACGACCCTGTCCCTGATCGCCTGCGCGGCCGCGCTCGCCGCCGTCACCGGATTCGCGGCGGTCTCCACCCCGGACGGCTCCGGCACCGACACCGCCGCGCCGGCCGCCCGGCTGCCCGTGGAGCGCACCAGCCTGCTCTGCCCGGCGCACAGCACCTCCGACCTCGCCGAGACCCAGTACACGTCCTTCACGCCCGTCACGAAGGGCGCCGACGAGAAGGGCGAGGCGGCACTCACCACCGCCGCACCCGGCGACGAGGCCGAGGATGCCAAGGACGGGAAGAAGGGCGACGAGAAGGCCGCGAAGCCTCCCGTCGAGCCCAAGGAGCCCGGCACCCCGGCCACCGGCAAGACCTCCGGCTCCGACACGCCCGCGCTGATCGGCACCGCCGAGGGCAGCCGGGCGCCCGGCTGGACGGTGCAGCAGACCACGGAGGTCGCCGCCGGGACGGGCCGTGGCCTCCAGGGGGTCAACTGCACCGCCCCGGACACGGAGTTCTGGTTCCCCGGCGCCAGCACGGCGGCCGGCCGCACCGACTACGTCCACCTGACGAACCCCGACGACTCGGCCGCCGTCGTCGACATCGAGCTCTACGGCAAGGACGGAGCCCTCAAGTCCACGGTGGGGGAGGGCGTCACGGTGCCGCCGCACGGCACCGAGGCCCTGCTGCTGTCCACGCTCGCCGACGTGAAGCAGACCGACGTGACCGTGCACGTCGGCGTGCGCAGCGGGCGGGTCGGGGCCGCGGTGCAGGCCCTGGACGACAAGACCGGCGGCGACTGGCTGACCGCGGCCGCGGATCCGGCGGGCGACCTCGTCCTGCCGGGCATCCCGAAGGACGCGACCGCCGTCCGCCTGGTGCTGTTCACCCCCGGTGGCACCGACGCCGACCTGAAGGTGCGGCTCGCCTCGCCGTCAGGGCTGATCACCCCCGCCGGACACGAGACGGTGCACGTCAAGGCCGGCATGACGACGGGCGTGGACCTCGGCGAGGTCACCCGCGGCGAGGCGGGTTCGCTGGTGCTGACGCCGACGGACGGGGCCGTGCCGGTGGTGGCCGCGGTCCGGGTCGTACGAGGCAAGGGCGGTGAGCAGGAGTCGGCGTTCATCCCGGCGACCGACCCGGTCGGAGCGCGCGCGACGGCCGCGGACAACCGCGCCAAGGGCACGACCCTGTCCCTGACCGCCCCCGGCGAGGGCGCCGAGGTGAAGGTGACGGCGTCGGCGGGCACGGAGGGCGGCACGACGGCGACCAAGACGTACACGGTCAAGGGCGGCACCACCCAGAACGTCGAGGCACCGGTCCCCGCCGGCATCGAGGGCGGCTACGCGCTCACCGTCGAGACCGTCTCCGGGGGGCCGGTCCACGCGTCCCGCACCCTGACCGTCTCGGACGACGACGTGGCGTCCTTCACCGTCCAGACCCTCCCCGACGACCGGGGGACGGTCTCGGTGCCGAACGCGGAGGAAGACCTGTCGGTACTGCAGAGGTAGAACGCGCGACCGGGGAGGGGGAAGGCGCCCCGCGCCCTCAGTCCTCCCCGTACCGCGGGTCCACCGTCTCCGGGGTCAGCCCCAGCAGCTCGGCGACCTGTTCGACGACGACCTCGTGCACGAGCGCCGCCCGTTCGTCCCGGCCCTTGGTCCGGATCTCCACCGGCCGCCGGTACACGACCACCCGTCCCCGCCGGCCCTCCCGCGAGGGCACCGTGCCGCCGAGCGGGACGGCCTCGTCGTTCCACATCTCCGCGGGCCCGTCCAGCCGGGGCACGTCGAGGACGAGGAAATCGATGTCGGCGAGCTGCGGCCACCGTCGCTCCAGGCGCTCCACGGAGTCCTGCACCAGGTCCGCGAAAACCTCGCCGCGGCTCGCGGCGAGCGGCACCTGCGGGGGCGCCACCGGACCGCGCATGCCCCGGCCGTGGCGATCACGACGGCGGGGCCCTGGGCGACCGGCATCACGGGGCGTCACGGGGTTGTCCATCACTGGTGAAGGGTAGTCCCCGCCGAGGTCGCGCGCCCGGCCGCACACGCGGACCGGACAGCGCCGTGGCCCGAGACGCGGCTTGTCGTCGGATGACCATTCCAGCCAAGGTTGGGCTCGATTCCGTATCCCTCCGCGACCGTGGAACTCAAGGCAAATGTCGCTGTTTGTATCAGGTCGTGACCGCTTTCAAGGTGGCCCCGCCTCCCGGAAACCGGCGTCCACGCAGGTCACCGAGGTGTGTTGGGAGAGGTCCGTGGGGCGTTTCACGCCACGACACGGTGGTGTGACCCCGTGGAGAGTCGTCGCGGCCCGCTCAAGAGTGCGGTACCGTCCAACATCGTGAGCCCTGTACGTCGCTGTTCGCGCACCGCCTGCGGCCGTCCCGCCGTCGCGACGCTGACGTACGTCTACGCCGACTCGACCGCGGTCCTCGGCCCGCTCGCCACCTACGCCGAACCCCACTGCTACGACCTGTGCGCCGAGCACTCCGCGCGCCTCACCGCCCCGCGCGGCTGGGAGGTCGTCCGCCTGCTCGACGGGTCGGCCCCGGCCCGCCCCAGCGGCGACGACCTGGAAGCGCTTGCCAACGCGGTGCGCGAGGCAGCCCGGCCCCAGGAGCGCGCGGCCGAGGCCGGGGGTGGCGGGCGCACCGCCGACCCGATGGAGGTCGCGCGCCGCGGCCACCTGCGCGTGCTGCGCTCGCCGGACAACTGAGCAGGCCCGTTCGCCCGCCTCGGCATCTCCCGTCACATCCGTTGCTGCACACCCATTGACGTTGCCTTGTCGCGGACACGACCATTCCGGAAGCCGCGAGAAAACGCTTTCGCATGGTGGAATCCGGGGAGGCGCCCGTGTACGTGCAGGAACTGGAACCCGTCGCCGGTTCGCTCGGCCTGTCCGCCCTGGTGGCGGCCCTGCCACTGGTGATCGTCCTCGTCCTGCTGGGCGGCGTCCGCATGAAGGCGCACCTGGCGGGCCTCATCGGCCTCCTGGCGGCCGTACTCGTGGCGTGGCTGGCGTACGGCATGCCGCTGGACCAGACGGCCTCCAGCGCCGTCCAGGGAGCCGTTTTCGGCCTCTTCCCCATCCTGTGGATCGTCGTGAACGCCCTGTGGGTCTACCGGATGACCGTCCGCACCCGGCACTTCGACATCCTGCGCCGCTCCTTCGGGCGGCTGTCCGACGACCCCCGCATCCAGGCCCTCGTCGTCGCCTTCTGCTTCGGCGCCCTCCTGGAGGCCCTGGCCGGCTTCGGGGCGCCCGTCGCGATCTGCTCGGTCATGCTCGTCGCGCTCGGCTTCGACCCGGTCCGCGCGGCGGTCGTGTCGCTGGTCGCCAACACCGCGCCGGTCGCCTTCGGCGCGATGGGCACCCCCGTGGTGACGCTGGCCCAGGTCACCGGGCTGCCCCTGGACGACGTCGCCACCGTCGTCGGCCGCCAGACCCCGCTGCTCGCCCTGATCGTCCCGCTGCTGCTGGTCGCCCTGGTGGACGGACGGCGCGGACTGCGCGAGACCTGGGTGCCCGCGATGGCCTGCGGAGTCGCCTTCGCCATCGCCCAGTTCGTCGCCTCCAACTACATCTCCGCCCAGCTCGCCGACATCGCCGCCGCCCTGGTCGGGGCCGGCGCCCTGGTCGCCGTACCGCACTCCCGCAGGCCCGCCGCCGAGCCCGTCCGGGCGTCCGTACTGACCGGCGCCCGCAGCGAGGAACTGGACGAGGAGGACTCCGGCCGGGAGGTGCTGCGCGCCTACGCGCCCTACGCCCTGATCGTCGCCGTCTTCTCCGTCGCGCAGATCCCGGCGGTCAAGGACTGGCTGGCCGGGGCGACCCAGACCTACGACTGGCCGTTCCTGGCGGTGGCCGACCCCGAGGGCAATCCGGTGGGCGGCAACGTCTTCTCCTGGCCGATCGTCTCCACCGGCGGCACGCTCGTCCTGTTCGCCGGGCTGGTCACGGCCGTCGTCCTCGGTGTGCACGCGCGCGTGGCGGTCAAGGAGTGGCTCGCGACCGTGCACGAACTGCGGTTCGCGATCCTCACCGTCACCTCGGTGCTGGCCCTCGCCTATGTCATGAACCTCTCCGGGCAGGCCGCCACCATCGGCCACTTCGTCGCCGCGGCGGGCGCCGGGCTCGCCTTTCTCTCCCCGGTCCTCGGCTGGTTCGGCGTCGCCGTCTCCGGCTCCGACACGTCGGCCAACGCGCTCTTCGGCGCCCTCCAGGTGACCGCCGCGCGGGAGTCCGGTCTCTCTCCCGAACTGCTCGCCGCCGCCAACAGCTCCGGCGGTGTCCTCGGCAAGATGATCTCCCCGCAGAATCTCACCATCGCCTGCGCGGCCGTCGGACTCGCGGGCCGCGAGGGCGACCTGCTGCGCAAGGTGCTGCCCTGGAGCCTCGGCCTGCTGCTGGTCATGTGCCTGATCGTGGTCGGTCAGTCCACGGTGGTCCTGGGCTGGATGCTGCCCTGACCTTCGGGAACCGCGCGACGGCCGGTCGGTGGGTGCGGGTAGTTTGTGCACACCGACGGGACTTTCAGGAAGGTTGGCCGTGGCTGCTGATCTGTCGCAGATCGTGAAGGCGTACGACGTGCGCGGTGTCGTACCCGACCAGTGGGACGAGTCGCTGGCCGAGCTGTTCGGCGCGGCCTTCGTCGAGCTGACCGGCGCGAGCGCCGTCGTCGTCGGGCACGACATGCGGCCCTCGTCGCCCGGCCTGTCCGGCGCCTTCGCGCGCGGGGCGGCGGCCCGGGGCGCCGACGTGACCGGGATCGGCCTGTGCTCCACCGACCAGCTGTACTACGCCTCCGGCGCGCTGGACCTGCCGGGCGCCATGTTCACGGCCTCGCACAACCCGGCCCGCTACAACGGCATCAAGCTCTGCCGCGCGGGCGCCGCACCGGTCGGCCAGGACACCGGCCTCGCCGACATCCGCGCCCTCGTGGAGCGCTGGAGCGACACCGGCGCCCCGGAACCGGCGTCCCGGCCGGGCACCGTCACCCGGCGCGACACCCTCGCCGACTACGCCGCCCACCTGCGCTCCCTCGTCGACCTCACCGCCATCCGCCCCCTGAAGGTCGTGGTCGACGCGGGCAACGGCATGGGCGGCCACACCGTCCCCTCGGTCTTCGCCGGGCTGCCCCTCGACCTCGTGCCGATGTACTTCGAACTGGACGGCACCTTCCCCAACCACGAGGCCAACCCGCTCGACCCGGCCAACCTCGTCGACCTCCAGAAGCGCGTCCGCGAGGAGGGCGCCGACCTCGGCCTGGCCTTCGACGGCGACGCCGACCGCTGCTTCGTCGTCGACCAGGACGGCAACCCGGTCTCCCCGTCCGCGGTCACCGCCCTCGTGGCCGCCCGCGAACTCGCCCGCAACGGCGGCCGGGGCATGGTCATCCACAACCTGATCACCTCCTGGTCCGTCCCGGAGGTCGTCGAGGAGAAGGGCGGCACACCGGTACGCACGCGCGTGGGCCACTCCTTCATCAAGGCCGAGATGGCCCGCACCGGCGCCATCTTCGGCGGCGAGCACTCCGCGCACTACTACTTCCGCGACTTCTGGAACGCCGACACGGGCATGCTGGCCGCCCTCCACGTCCTGGCCGCCCTCGGCGGTCAGCAGGGCCCGCTGTCCGCCCTCGTCGCCGAGTACGACCGCTACGCCGGCTCCGGCGAGATCAACTCCACCGTCGCCGACCAGGCGGACCGCCTCGCCGCGATCAGGGCCGCGTACGAGGGCCGCGACGACATCAGCCTGGACGACCTGGACGGCCTCACCGTCACGTCGGCCGACTGGTGGTTCAACGTCCGCCCGTCCAACACCGAGCCCCTGCTCCGCCTGAACGCGGAGGCACGCGACGAGCCGACGATGACGAAGGTGCGGGACGCGGCGCTGGCGATCATCAGGGGGTGAGGTTTTGTCCTTGGCCCGCCATCCAGCCCACCGAGTCGGGCGCGGCGGGTGCCCCTTGGTCCTTGGCCCGCCATCCAGCCCACCGAGTCGGGTGGTGGGTGGGCATAGGCCGGGGGTCCAGGG
>NZ_JBHXNW010000083.1:35088-38620 GCF_042717365.1 Streptomyces sp. NPDC058534 | reverse complement strand
AGCGGGTACTTCCTCGGGGCAGGCATCGTCAGGGCTCCTCTCATGCAACCCATCTGACCTGCTGCCACCTTTCCCCGCACCTCGGGGGAACCTCACAGCTCCTAGCTGCGGCCGTCAGGCATCGCCGAGGAAATGACAGAGCGCTGAGACAGCAGCCGTATGAAGCGGCGCGAGACCGCGAAAGAACAACCAGGTCACAGCACTGCCCTGTGAAGACGGGCTTGAGACCCTACATTTCAGACTAGGGCGGTCGGTCCGCTGGAAGCAGATCCCGGCAGCCGGGCGGCGGCCAGTAGGTGCCGCCACCGGCAAAACGTTCAGCTGTCCCGCCCGCCACACGGTGAGCCCCGGCTCACTGAATACATGCCTCCGTTTCCGCTCAGCGGACCGGCCGGTGTTCTTTGGCGTCCGTTCTCGCATTCATCGCGGCAAGCGTGTGCAGTACCAGGATCGAGAGGTCGTCCTCGACTGGATCAGGACTGAAGTCGTGTGCCGAGCGACGGATGCGCGCGGCCACCATATTCGCACCCAGCCCGCTGCATTCGCCGAGCAGAACGGCCAAGCCGTCATCGTCATCCAACTGCCGGTGACCGCTTCGGCGCTCCGTGACACCGTCCGTCACACACAGTAGCGTCTCCCCCGGAGCTAGATTGAAGGAGCTTGCATCGAACTCGGCGTCGCCGTCGATGCCGAGCAGCATCTGGGGTTCCGCCGCGACCATGACGGAACCGTCGTTCTGGAGGCGCAGAGGTAGCGGGTGTCCGGCGCTGGCGATCGTGAAGCGGGGCCCCTCATCGTCCCGACCGAGTTGCAGCTCCCCGTAGAGCAGGCTGAAAAATCTCGGACGGGCACGTTCGCCACCGTGCGCGACGGCTTCCGCGCTCTCCTCCACCATCGCCGCGTTCAGCCTTCCGAGCACCGACTCGACGCCTCGGCCTTCGCGGGCCAGCGCCCTGACCAGGTACCTGGCGAGGCCGGTCACCGATGTCGCTTCCGGGTCCTTACCCTGCACGTCGCCCAGCAAGAACCCCCATCGGCCTTCGCCCATGGGAAAGAGGTCGTAGAAGTCGCCGCCCACAGTCTGACCCTCGCCGTGCGGCTCGTAGACGATCGCCGTCTCGACGCCCGGAACGCCGGCCAGGAACTCAGGTAGCTGACCGCGCTGAAGCGCCCGGCTGATCGTCGTCTGCCGCGTGTACCGGCGAGCGGTGACCAGCGCCTGCGCGATCCGTCGCGCCAGGTCTCGTACGACGTTCTCCAGGCGGTCGGTCATGTGGAGCTGCCCGGCCCCACCCAGGAGGAGTATTCCTTGGCATGCGCCGCTCGCGACCAGGGGGAATGCCAGCGCCGAGCCCCGAACACCTGCCGTTTCCGGCCACGGCCAGGGGATGCTCGCGGTACTGATCAAAGCAGTCGGCGCTTCCCTCGCCAGTTCGTCACGCAGTGCGTCGATACGCCATTCTTCGGCGTGCCAGACCTGGGACAGCCACATGCGGCGCCCTTCCAGGGCCCGCCACACGCCGCACCAGTCGGCGAGCCGGGGCACCAGCAGCTGTCCCGCGAGTGCGGCCACGAGATCCTCGTCGAGCTGGCCAGCGAGGAGCTCGCTGGCCTCGGCGAGGTAGGTGGGCCCCACTCGGTCGGGCCATTCCGCAGTGTCGCCTTCAGGGCCGGCCATCGACACCGGCTCGCGTGTTCCCGGGTCCGGCGACGTGTGCAGCGGGGACGGCGTGGCATTTCGGGTGCCACGTTGATCGCGCCCAGCGGACTCGAGGCGGAACCACACCGACTTCTGATGGTGGTCGTAGGTCACCCCCCAGGATGCCGCGAGGGCGCCCACGATGCGCAGCCCGAGGCCCCGCCCGCCGGACAGGTCCTCCTGTGCACGCAATCCTCGGGCCGGGTGGCGGTCCACCACTTCGATGATCACGGCGACGGGTTCGTGCTGATCATCCGCCGGTGCCGAGTGATCCGATCTTCCCTGCGCCCGTGGAGAGCTTGGCCTTCTCTCCTCCGTCGAGCAGATGACGTCAATGTCCGTACCGGCGTGCATGATCGCATTGGTGGCCAACTCGCTGACGAGAAGCTCGGCATCCCAGCTGATCTCGTTCAGTACCTCAGTGGTATTCCCAGAACCGGTCGTGACCGCAGCGATCTGTTCGGCAAGCGCTTGGCGCACGAAGAAGCGCGCCTCGCAGGCCGCCTCCTGGCTCGCATGAAGCGTCGTCCGCAACGTGCACCGATCCGGTTGAGAGACCGGAGTCGGACCCGCGGGCGCAATCGATGGGGGATGCATAGTGGCCATGTGCCTCAAGTGAATATTCGATCAGGCGTCTCACCAAGCATCTATAGTGTGACGTATATGGACATGTCGACGCTAGGGGTGGGCTGCCATGGCAATCGACCCGGCTTCGGCCGACTCCCCCGTCACGCCTGCCGACCCGCGCGATCCCTCGGAGTCTGCGGGTCCGAGGGAGGTCACCGGACATCCTCCGGCCACCGCGCACCCGGACAAGGCATGGGTGCGCGGTACCGAACTGGACCCGCTGCTCACCGCCCTGAAATCATTGCGTGATGGTGACTTCACCGTCCGTGTGAATGGTGTGCGGGAGGGGGCTCCCACCGAGATCGCCGACCTGATCAATCAGCTCGCGGCACGGAACGAGCATCTGGTCGGAGAGCTACAGCGGGTGCGCAGGGAGGTCGTGCGGCACGGCAGGCTCGACGAGAGACTCTCGGCCAGTCCGGGGCAGGGCTCGTGGGTGACAGGCGTCGACTCGGCCAACACACTGCTCGAAGCCCTGGCTGCGCCGGTGTCCAACACCACGCGAGTCCTGAACGCGGTGTCCAACGGCGAGCTCACGCAGCGCGTCGACTTGTATGACGGTGGACGTCGGCTACGCGGGGATCTGCGTAGTCTTGCCCGCTCCGTAAACCGCACGGTCGACCGTCTCTCGCTTTTCACCGGCGAGATGACGCGGGTGGCCCGCGAGGTCGGCACCGAGGGGCGGCTGGGCGGCCGCGCGCGTCCACGCGGTCTCTCCGGTGACTGGCGCATGGTGATCGAGGCGGTCAACACGATGGCGTCCCGGCTGACGTCGCAGGTCCGGGACATCGCGGTCGTGACGACAGCGGTGGCCCGCGGCGACCTCACCCAGCACGTGACGGTAGAGGCCACCGGTGAGGTGCTGGAGCTCAAGCTCACTGTCAACACGATGGTCGACCAGCTGCGTGCGTTCGCCGGGGAGGTGACGCGAGTGGCCCGCGAGGTCGGCACCGAAGGGCAGCTGGGCGGTCAGGCACATCTCGGCGACGTTTCCGGTGTCTGGAAAGACCTGACCGACAACGTCAACTTCATGGCCTCGAACCTGACCTCGCAGGTCCGCAACATCGCCCAGGTCACCACCGCGGTCGCAACCGGCGACCTGAGTCAGAAGATCACGGTGGAGGCGAAGGGCGAGATTCTGGAACTGAAGTCGACGATCAACACGATGGTCGCCCAGTTGTCGGCGTTCGCCGACGAGGTCACGCG
>NZ_JBHXNW010000083.1:0-34992 GCF_042717365.1 Streptomyces sp. NPDC058534 | reverse complement strand
ACGTGAGAGATGTTTCCGGTGTCTGGAAAGACCTCACCGACAACGTCAACTTCATGGCCTCGAACCTGACCTCGCAGGTACGCAACATCGCCCAGGTCACCACCTCCGTCGCCGGCGGAGACCTGTCGAAAAAGATCACCGTCGACGCACGCGGCGAGATCCTCGAACTCAAAGACACGGTCAACACCATGGTCGAGCAGTTGAGGGCGTTCGCTGACGAGGTGACACGGGTGGCCCGTGAAGTCGGCACCGAGGGACAGCTCGGAGGCCGTGCCAAGGTCCGCGGCGTCTCAGGGGTCTGGAAGGACCTGACCGACAACGTCAACTTCATGGCGTCGAACCTGACCTCACAGGTCCGCAACATAGCCCAAGTCGCTACCGCGGTGGCTCAGGGTGACCTCTCCAAAAAGATCGATGTCGACGCACGCGGCGAGATCCTCGAACTCAAGACGACGATCAACACCATGGTCGACACACTCTCCTCGTTCTCCGCCGAGGTCACGCGTGTTGCCCGCGAGGTCGGCAGCGAGGGCCGGCTGGGCGGTCAGGCACGGGTCGAGGCTGTCTACGGCACCTGGAAGCAGCTGACGACGAGCGTCAACGAACTCGCCCTCAACCTGACCTCGCAGGTACGCGCGATCGCTGAGGTCGCCAGCTCCGTGGCCCAGGGCGACCTCACCGGCTCCATCGCCGTCGAGGCCAGCGGCGAGGTCAACGAGCTGAAGAACAATGTCAACCTGATGGTTTCCAACCTCCGCGAGACAACCCGCGCCAAGGACTGGCTGGAGTCGAACCTCACCCGGATCGCCGGCCTCATGCAGGGCCACCGCGACCTGGTCGACGTCGCGGACCTGATCCTGCGTGAGCTCACTCCGCTGGTCAAGGCTCAGTTCGGGGCCTTCTTCCTTGCGGAGGCCGGCGCCCAACCCGGCCGGGGACTGCAGTTCATCGCCGGCTACGGCAGCGCCGAGGGCCAGGGCGACAGCGCACACCTCGACACCAGCAAGCCTGTCCGGGGGCTGATCGCCCAGGCCGCCCTGGAGAAGAAGCGTATCCTCGTCGATGCGGTCCCACCGGGATACGTCAGCATCGAGTCCGGGCTCGGTTCGGCCCCGCCCACGAGCATCGTGGTCCTGCCGATCCTGTTCGAGGGCGAGGTGCTCGGTGTCATCGAACTGGCCTCGTTCAGCAGGTTCAATGAGGTTCATCTGGCATTCATCGACCAGTTCGTCAACACCATCGGCGTCTCCATCAACACGATTCTCTCCAACGCGCGCACCGAGGCCCTCCTCTCGGAGTCCCAGCGGCTGACCGCTGAATTGCGTCGGTCGAACGCGGAACTGGAGGACAAGGCGGCGCTGCTGGCCAGTTCGTCACAGTACAAGTCCGAGTTCCTGGCCAACATGTCACACGAGCTCCGTACCCCACTGAATTCGCTGCTGATCCTGGCGAGACTGCTGGCCGACAACCCGGACGGGCGCCTCGGCGAACAGGAGGTGGACTTCGCCGCCACCATCCACCGGTCGGGATCCGACCTGCTTCAACTGATCAACGACATCCTGGATCTGTCGAAGATCGAGGCGGGCCGAATGGACGTCCATCCGAGGACTCTGCCGCTGGCCAAGCTGCTCAACTATGTGCAGGCCATGTTCCAGCCTCTCGCGAGCGAGCGTGGGCTTGCCTTCGACGTCACCGTCGGGGACGGCGTGCCCAGCGAGCTGTACTCCGACGAGCAGCGGCTCCAGCAGATCCTGCGAAACCTGCTGTCGAACGCAGTGAAGTTCACCTCGTCGGGCAGCGTGGAACTGCGGGTCGAGCGGGTATCGGCCGAGGAGATCGCGCGGGAGGGACTGCCTACCAGCGAGCCGTTCCTCGCCTTCTGTGTCGAAGACACCGGCATCGGCATTCAGAAAGAGAAACTGGCTGTCATCTTCGAGGCGTTCCAGCAGACCGACGGCACCACCAGCCGTAAGTACGGCGGCACGGGGCTGGGGCTCTCCATCAGCCGGGAGATCGCCGACATGCTGGGAGGCAGAATCACCGCCGACAGCGAACTCGGCGTCGGCTCACGATTTACGCTGTACGTACCCGCGCGCCACACGGTAGCGCCAGGGCCCCTGACCGAAGATCCGCCCATACCGGCGGACCCGACAGAGGCGGCCACGACGACGCAGACTTTCGGCCCCGTAACACCGGACGAACCGCCGGTCGTCCCCCTCGCGGCAAAGCCGTCAGCCGCTGCCGAGCTCCCCGTCGGCATGGTCGCAGCGGCAACTGGCCGGGAAACGTCAAGCTGGCCGGAGACGACGCGGCTCAAAGAGTGGATCACCGGCCGCCCCAGCAAGGTGCTTACCGGCCGCACCATCCTCATCGTGGATGACGACATCCGCAACGTTTTCGCCCTCATGCATGTGCTCGGGCGCGTAGGCCTCACCGTCAAGTATGCGGAGAACGGGCGCGAAGGCCTTGAGACGCTGAACCGCGTTCCCGACATATCGCTGATACTGATGGACATCATGATGCCTGAAATGGACGGGTACGACGCGATCGCTGCTGTCCGGCAGTCCCCACGCTTTGCGGATCTGCCGATCGTCGCGCTGACTGCAAAGGCCATGCCGGGCGACCGCGAGAAGGCGCTCGAAGCAGGAGCTTCCGAGTACGTTCCGAAGCCCGTAGACGTGGACCACCTGCTGTCCGTCGTCTGCGATCTGCTCGACCCGCAGGGCCGATCCGGCGCCGCGCGGCCACACCTGGCCGCGGACGCTGTTGAGGAAGACGGCGAAGATCCCTCAAGGCAGGGGCCATGAGCACACATCCGACCGCGAAGTGCAGCATCCTGATCGTCGACGACATCGAGGAGAACCTTGTCGCACTCGAGGCATTGCTCGGCCCGCTCGGCCAAGAGCTGGTGCGCGTACATTCCGGTGAAGAAGCACTGAAGGCCATGCTGCGCAAGGACTTCGCCGTTGTACTCCTCGATGTCCTGATGCCCGGCATGGATGGTTTCGAGACCGCCGCGAACATCAAGCGTCTGGATCAGACCAAAGATGTGCCCATCATCCTGCTGACAGGTGCCGATGTCGAGATGGACTACGCCTACCGCGGCTACTCGATCGGCGTTGCGGACTTCCTC
Source organism: Streptomyces sp. NPDC058534 (assembly GCF_042717365.1). NCBI lineage: Bacteria > Bacillati > Actinomycetota > Actinomycetes > Kitasatosporales > Streptomycetaceae > Streptomyces > Streptomyces sp. NPDC058534. The sequence goes on along the minus strand of NZ_JBHXNW010000083.1, from coordinate 31,859 downwards.
ACGAAGCCGTTCGATCCGTGGCTGCTGCGCACCAAAGTCAGCATCTTTCTCGACCTGTACCGCAAGAACCGTCAACTCGCTGCCCAGGCCGAGCAGCTGCGCCGTCTGTTCGCCGAGGCCAGGACCACAACCGGACCTCGTGGTCCCGAAGATGCGCCCTCGGCCGAGGGCGCCAACGAACACCACAAGAGAGGACGGCAAGCGACTCGGCCCATACGGCATGCCACCACCGCCAGTACCAAAGGACGGCTGGCTGAGATCAGCGAACAGTTGGCCCAGATCGAGCTCCTGCTGCGCGAGTCCAGCGGCTCCGAGGCCCTCACTCTCGCCGACCGCGTCGCCGACCTCGAACGAGCCGTCGGCGGCTTGCGCCTAAGCTATGAGTAAACTACCGACGAGGTCTCGCATGACTCGCTCGACTCTCCGGGCTTGCTCCTGGACAGTCTGCGGTGGGAGCAAGCGCGGCGGTCCGGCCGGGGGTGTGAGGTCGGCGTCCCGGAGGGGGCAGCCGCGTCCTGGCCGTGGACGAACCAGTGCGGAACCTCGACCGTCCGGGCCAGTGTCCGCTCGGCGAGGTCGATGACGAGGACCGCGGCCCCGCCCTCGCCGACCGTTGCGGACATGCGCACGCCGTAGTGTCCGACGTACGCCAACCGCCTGCGGGAGTCGACCACCATCTCGTGCGGGTAGTCCGGCAGTTGCACTCTCTGCGGACTTCGGCCCGACGTCGTCTCGTAGAACGCGACCGCGTGACCGCTCTTCTCCACGACCACCAACACGTCGCTCCCGGCAGCCCTGGGGGCGCCGGAGGCCGATGTCGACACACTGGACGCCAAAGTCCCGGCACCGGCTGCCATGATCACCGCGCGACGCGTCGCCACGGTCCGTCACCTCGGTCTTTTGGTGGTCGTCGTCCGTCTCGCGAGGCACCGCTGCCCCTCGCGTCCGCGAACGAGCCCGTAGCCCCAGGCGGATATGCTCAACCGGCTCGCGTCGAGCGGCAATCAGGGGATCTTCCGGAGTGTTCGACGACGCCCCGGTCACGGCGGCTGCTCCTGGATGGGATCAGGCCAAATTGGCCTTCAGTTGCACACGCAGCTCGTAGCGGCCTCCTGCCCTGTAATAGCCGCGGACCCAGTCCCGCAGGATGCTTGCTGGGCTGATCGTTGCGGAAGACGGTGCGCTCGCCGGTCACCGCCTGTTCTGGCGTGACGGAGGCGAGCGAGAACTTCGCTACGAAGTCGCCGTAGCGGAAGGCGCTGGGAGAAGTAGGTGTACGCGACAGAGTTGAGGTTGGGAGTGCGGTCGAACAACGTCTCCTTGGGAGATGGGTGCCGGAGGGCGGTGGCCGCCCGGACGAGGTTCGGCGGCCAGCGTGCTTGTCTCGCTGCTGGATCATCGTGAGGTAGGTCGCGGCATCGCCCTGCGGGAGGATCGGCCAGGTGTTGAAGAGGAGGTCCTGGCTGGTCCAGCCGGACCTCAGCTTCTCCCCGGGCACGTCGAGAACCTTCAGGGCCGCGCCGCGCGCTCGCTTGGCGGTGTCCGGGTCGACCTGGCCGGGCTCGCTGGCGTAGCGGAGCACGATGTCGAAACTGGCCGGCGTGGCGAACATGCCGTGCGCGAGCTCCGGGGGGAGCCCGGCGGCGACCGTGAGGGTTCCGATGACGATGCCGTGGCTCTTGGCGTGGGTCGCTGAGACCGCGTTCCGCTGGAGTTCGAAGGTCTGCTCCACCGAGTGCCGCATCACCTCAATGCTGGGCGCGGCGCGACAGCGTGCCGGATAGCGGCCGACTGGTCCGACGCAGCGCTCGGTGCCCTGCTGCCGGACTGTGTGCGCCGCCTCGAGGTCGCCGGCTTCGCCGCCGGGTGGGGTGCACTGTGCGCAGCAGCCGCCGCCACGGACTAGCCGGACCGACGGTGCGGGTGCACGCCGGGCACTCTGGGCACCCGCCTCATCGAGAGTCACCGTGCACAGCACCCGCCCAGGCCCCTGGCTGAGCACCGCACAGCGAGACCCCCTCACCCCTCTCTCGCCGGAGAACTTGCCGCCTGGTACTCGTGGTATCGGCACACCGCCGTCCTGGACGCCTTGGAATACCTCCACACTCACGCTCAATCCGCCCGCTGGCCACTCGGACGGATGCGCCGGTGCAACGCTCCCCAAGGGGGCTGCCTCACCGCCCAGGGGCTAAGAAAACAGCCCCGAGTTCCCGGTGCCCCAGGCTCGCTCGATGCGTGATCTCGTGATCAACGCCACTCTGAAACCGTCCCCCAGACCTCGAACACCGGGGTCCTGGGTTTCCGTAACTCTGTCGCTCCGATGGTGCACGCGGCTCTCGTATGCTGCCATTGGCGCGAGTACGTGACGTAGGGGCGCGGCTGCCGAAGGAGAGGGAGCAAGCCGTGGACGTGGACCGTGACGCGGGCGCCCGGGCCATGCTCACCGGTCTGCTGGACGCAAGCCATCTCATGCTGCTCGATGCCTTGCCGGACACAGTCGGCAGGCACGCACGGGCCGCGGGCTTCACCGACGTACGCATCTACGTGGCGGATCTGGGGCACCGGAGTCTGCACCTGCTGACCGGGCCGGACGGGGCCCCGCAGGGAGCTGAGAAGGGCCTCCGCATCGAGGGCACGTCGCCCGGGCGGGCCTACCAATAGGGCGGCTCACCTCCGCCACACCCCAGAGAGAGCAGGGCACCGACTGGTGGGTGCCCCCGGTGGACGGAACCGAGCGTCTCGGACTGCTGCGCCTGCGTTCGGCCCACGACGATGCCCGCGCCTGCGAGGACGCAGACCGTCCCGCGGCGCCGATCACCACCAAACGCGCCTCCAACGACACGCTGGCCCGGTTGATGCGGACCGAGCCGCTGAACGTCGGGGCAGAGATGGCGTGGAACCGGATGCCGCCGCGGACCCACGCCGACGGGCGCTTACCAGATCAGCGGCGACGTCTAGGAGTACGCCCTCGACGGACCTCTGGTGCATCACTTCACCGACCTCCTCAACCGTCACCACGTCGACGGGCTGCCCGTCCTACCACGACGGGCAACTGCAGGATGAAGCAACCGTGTTGGAGAACACCCAGTCGGCGGCAGACCTGACGGGGCTGCCTCTCCACGATCTTCCATCCACTGCTGACATCACCATCACCCTCTGGAAGCCGCCCGTCATGACCCCACCACTGCGCGTCGACGCACCGATGATGCGCCTGCTCACGGCCCCTTTCGACGCGAAGCTTTATGTCACGATCTAGTATGAAAAGAGCCGAACATACCATTTGAGGGGCTCTATGAGAGACCGCACTGACGATGAGAACGAGTCGGTCGAACCGGAGACGGGTGAGGAGGAGACGTTCGAGCCGGACTGGGACGACGAGGACGAAGCGGCCGATCCTGCGGCTGACACGTCCGTCGACAGGACCGGCGACCCGGACGTGCTCCTGGACGTGGCGCAGCTTCGCGTCGAGGAGATCAATCTGCACGTCGAGGACCTACAGGCCAGGGTTTCTCTGCGGGCAGAGGTTCTGGATCTCCTCAAGCTCAACGTCGGTGCCGACGTCTCGCTCGGCCGCGTGGAACTCGACATCAAGGGCGTGGAGGCGCAGGCCCTGCTCAAGGTCCGGCTCGACAACGTCGCCGAGATCGTCGGCAGGGTTCTGTCCACCATCGACCGCAACCCACGGATCCTTGAGCAGCTGGCGTCCGGTCTCGACTCCGCGGCGGAGAGCCTGGGCAGCGGCGCCGGGAAGGCCGCTGGTGAATTGAGGGAAGGCGTCGGAGAAGCGGTCCGGGAGGTCGGCGAAGGCGCTGGTGAAGTCGTCGAGGAGGCTCATGGAACCGCCGCTGAGGCCGGGAGGCGGGTCTCGGGGCAAGGCCCGGGCGACGTTCCGAGAGCCACCGGACGCACTGCGAAGGAGACCTCGTCGGAGCCCCGGCGCGACAGCGGGTCCGGGCGGACCGTGCAGCGGGGCAAAGCCGCCCGCAGCCGCGAGCGGCAACAGAACCGGCCACCATGAAGGGTCCTCGACATCGAGGCGTCTTCCGCCGTGGAGGCCGATCGCCCGCGTGCCCTCAGGTCCTCCCAGGAGGCCGGAGCCTACGGTGCCGCTCGGCGCCGCTCGACAACCTTTCACACGGTGCGCCGCCAACTCCTACCGTGAGATGAGCGCGGCGTCAGCGGCATCGCGGAATGCGGACCAGTGGCGATGCCCTGTTCGAGGAACGCGATCAGGCTTTCGTAACTTAGTGACCTGAGTCGGAGATTCGTGGTTGGTTGGGTATGAGTCGTCCGGGTCCGAAGACTCCGCCGTTGTCGGTGCGGGTCACTCCGGACACGGTCCGCACCTGGCGGCGGCGCTTCCTCGAACGGGGCCTGGACGGCCTGTCCGACGAGCCGCGGCCCGGTCTCCCGCGGAAGATCACCGACGCGGACGTCGAGCGCGTCATCGTCAAGACGCTCGAGGAGAAACCGAACAACGCCACCCACTGGTCGACCCGGTCCATGGCCGCGGCCACGGGCATGTCCCAGTCCGCGATCTCGCGGATCTGGCGGGCGTTCGCCCTGGCCCCGCACCGGTCGCAGACGTTCAAGCTTTCCACCGACCCGTTGTTCATCGACAAGGTCCGTGATGTGGTGGGCCGCTACCTCGACCCGCCAGAGAAGGCCCTGGTGCTGTGTGTGGACGAGAAGTCGCAGATCCAGGCCCTGGACCGGTCCCAGCCCGTGCTGCCGACGGTGCCCGGTGTTCCCGAGCGCCGCAGCCACGACTACGTGCGGGCCGGCACCACCACCCTGTTCGCTGCCCTGGAAGTCGCCACCGGCCAGGTCATCGGCTCCCTCCACCGCAGGCACCGGGCCGTCGAGTTCAAGAAGTTCCTCACCAAGCTGGACAAGGAAGAGCCCGCCGGCCGTGGCGTGTGCACCCGATCCTGGACAACTACGTCACCCACAAGACGCCTGCCATCAAGCAGTGGCTGCTGGCGCATCCGCGTTTCCACCTGCACTTCACGCCGACGAGTTCGTCCTGGCTGAACTTGGTTGAGCGGTGGTTCGCCGAGCTCACGCAGAAGAAGCTCAAGCGAGGCGTCCACCGCTCTGTCCAGGCCCTCGAACGCGACATCAGGGCCTGGCTCGCGGACTGGAACGAGCACCCCAGACCGTTCGTCTGGACGAAGACCGCCGACGAGATCCTCGACAAAGTCGCGGCGTACTGCCGAGGAACCTCCGACTCAGGTCATCAGTTTGCTTCGGTTGCCAGGGGTACCCAAGCCTGGACGGCGGGCCGGTGAGAGGAGCAACCCATGGCAGCCCTTCCCGCGCTCCGCAGCTGGCACGTCCTCGCTGCCGCCGCGCTTGCCCTGGCTGTGGCCACGAGCGGATGCGGCGGGGACGAGGAGTTTTCCCTGCCGGAGTGGGACGCGCCAGGCCAGAACGCCCGCGTTGACGACATCATGATCCGTTACGCGCATGTGGCCGAGCCACGAGGCGGGCCCTGGCAGCCGGGGGACGATGTCCCCGCGTACGTGTGGCTGTACAACAAGGGTGGCGAGGACGACCGGCTCATAGGTGCCAGCACCCCGAATGCATCCGCGGTGAACATCGTGGACTCCGACGGCAAGCGGCTTCCCGACGGAGTGGATCTTCCGGCTCACGAGCTCGTCGAAATGGAGCAGGGCAAGGCACATCTGGTCTTGCAGGACGTGCGTCAGATCATCAGGGGCGGCGACTTCATGACGTTCACCATACGGTTCGAGAAGGCGGGGTCGGTCACCTTCAAGATCCAGTCACAAGTCCCCGTCTACGATGAAAGCGCCTCTCCGACCTGATTCCTGCCGCGACGCCCCCGGACGGATGACCACCTCCCGCCGCTGAGCGCCGCCCAGCATCCCGTTCCAAGGCCGCCGATCGGGGAACCCAGGTTTCATGCGCGCGCTCGTGATCAACTGCACGCTCAAGCCGTCCCCGGAGTCCTCGAACACCGAGGCCCTCGCCGGCACCGTCATCACCGCTCTGAAGGGCCACGGGACGGAGGTGGACGTCGTACGGGCCGTCGACCTGAACCTCAAGCCCGGCGTCGAGACCGACATGGGCGACGGTGACGACTGGCCCGGCGTGCACGAAAAGGTACTGGCGTCCCAGATTTTGATCATGACTGGGCCGCCTCCACCGGCCGGGCCATGGCCTCCAACCTCGTCCACGCAGCCCGGGCACTGAGCGCCATGCCCCTGCCCGCTCCGCCCTCCTGAACTCGTACCGAAAGAGATCCGGTCATGAACGACATCAAGCGGCTCGCCCTGGTCACCGGCGCCTCCAGCGGTATCGGCCTCGAACTGGCCAGGCAACTCGCCGAACGGGGATACGACCTCGTCATCAACGCCGAGGACGGCCCCCGCCTCGAGCGGGCGGCCCAGCAGATCCGGGTGGCGGGAACCGTCGTCCACACCGTCCAGGCGGATCTGCGGAACTATGACCAGACCGAGGCCCTCTACGCCGCGGTCACCGCGACCGGCCGGCCGCTCGATGTCGCGGTCCTCAACGCCGGCGTCGGGCAGGGCGGCGCCTTCACCGACACGGACCTCGCGGACGAGCTGGAGATCGTGGACCTCAACGTCCGCTCGACCGTGCACCTCGCCAAGCGCGTCCTGCGCGACATGGCCGCCCACGACGAGGGACGGGTCCTCGTCACCTCCTCCATCGCCTCGACGATGCCCGGCTCCTTCCAGGCCGTCTACAACGCGTCGAAGTCGTTCCTCCAGTCCTTCACCCAGGCCCTGCAGAACGAACTCAAGGACACCGGCATCACACTGACCTCGCTGATGCCCGGCCCCACCGAGACCGACTTCTTCCACCGCGCCGACATGGACGACACGCAAGTCGGCCGGCAGGACAAGGACGACCCCGCGCAGGTGGCACGGCAGGGCCTGGACGCCCTCTTCGCCGGCAAGGACAAACTCGTCGCCGGATCCGCCAAGACCAAGGCCCAAGGGCTGGCCAACAAGGTGCTCCCGGACAAGCTCAAGAGCGAAGTCCACCGCAAAATGGCCGAACCCGGCTCCGGGGAGGAGGACTGACGCACCGCCTGGCCGTGTTCGCGAGCATGACGTTTCCCGCTCACCCGCACGGTTACCCAGCCAGTCTCCGGGATCAGTGAGGGAGCGAACTCGCATGGCCAACACCAAGGTGTCCGACTACGTCCTCCAGCGGCTGCGCGACTGGGATGTCGACCATGTCTTCGCCTACGCGGGGGACGGCATCAACGGTCTGTTGGCGGCCTGGGAGCGGGCGGACAACAAGCCGAAGTTCGTGCAGGCCCGGCACGAGGAGATGGCGGCCTTCCAGGCAGTCGGTTACGCCAAGTTCTCCGGCAAGGTGGGCGTGTGCGCGGCCACCTCGGGGCCGGGCGCGATTCATCTGCTGAACGGGCTCTACGACGCGAAACTCGACCACGTGCCGGTGGTGGCGCTGGTCGGGCAGACCAACCGCAGCGCCATGGGCGGTTCGTATCAGCAGGAAGTGGACCTCGCGAGCCTCTACAAGGACGTCGCCTCCGACTTCTGTGAGACGGCGATGGTGCCCGAGCAGCTGCCGAACCTCATCGACCGGGCCTTTCGCACGGCGTGCGCCAAGCGGACCGTCACCGCGATCATCCTTCCCGCCGATGTCCAGGAACTGGACTACGACCCGCCCACCCACGCCTTCAAGATGGTTCCCTCCAGCCTCGGCCTGGGCCGGTACGCCCCGGTCCCGGACGACGAGGACCTCCGGAGGGCCGCGGACGTGCTGAACGCCGGTGAGAAGGTCGCGGTCCTCATCGGTCAGGGTGCCCGTGGTGCGCGCGCCGAGGTCGAGCGGCTGGCCGACGTCCTCGGCGCCGGCGTCGCCAAGGCCCTGCTGGGCAAGGACGCGCTCCCGGACGACCTGCCCTACGTCACCGGCTCGATCGGGCTGCTGGGCACCCGTCCCTCGTACGAGCTGATGCAGGAGTGCGACACGCTGCTGATGATCGGCTCCAGCTTCCCGTACACGCAGTTCATGCCGGAGCTGGACCAGGCCCGGGCGGTGCAGATCGACATCGACCCGCACATGATCGGCCTGCGTTATCCCTTCGAGGTCAACCTTGTCGGCGACGCCCGCGAGACGCTGCAACGGCTGCTTCCCCGGCTGCACCGCAAGGAGAACCGCAAGTGGCGCGAGGGTGTCGAGAAGAACGTCTCGCGCTGGTGGGAGGTGATGCAGCGGCGGGCCGCCGTCAGCGCCGACCCCCTCAACCCCGAGTACGTCGTCCACGCCCTGGACGGGAAGCTGCCCGAGGACGTGATCCTCAGCGCCGACTCCGGCTCGGCCGCCAACTGGTACGCCCGGCACCTGCGCCTGCGCGGCCGGATGCGGGGCTCCCTGTCCGGCAACCTGGCCACCATGGGCCCCGGCGTGCCGTACGCCATCGGTGCGAAGTTCGCTCACCCGGACCGGCCGGCGATCGCCCTGGTCGGCGACGGGGCCATGCAGATGAACGGCATGATGGAAATGGTCACCGCCGCCAAGTACTACGGCGAGTGGTCCGACCCGAGGCTGATCGTGGCGGTGCTCAACAACGGCGACCTCAATCAGGTCACCTGGGAGATGCGCGCCATGTCCGGCGCCCCGCAGTTCGAGGAGTCCCAGCATTTGCCCGATCTGCCCTACGCGGAATTCGCCCAGCGCATGGGCCTGGACGGGGTCCGGGTGGAGAAGCCGAAGCACGTGGAGGCGGCCTGGGACCGGGCGCTCGCCGCGGACCGGCCCTTCGTGATCGACTTCCGTACCGACCCTGCCGTACCGCCCATCCCGCCGCACGCCTCCCTGGATCAGATCGAGGCCGCCGCCTCGGCGATCCTGCACGGCGACAGCGACCGGGAGGGCATGATCCGGCAGGGTCTCAAGGCCAAGGTGCAGGAGATGCTGCCGGGCAGCCGGCATCGCGGCGACCGTCCCGGCGCAGGACCTCACGACAGCACCGAAGAGAACAAGTGAGGCGGGAGACCGACCGTGCGGTCGACGGCGGGCCCGTCGTCGACCACCTGTCCGTGTCGGTCCACACGGTGCCCACCGACCTGCCCGGCGGCGACGCCACCTTGACCTGGGACTCCACCACCATGGTCCTGGTCGAGGCCGCCGCGGCGGACAGGACCGGCATCGGCTGGACCTACGGATCACCCGCCACCGCGCGCGTCGTCACGGACGAACTGACCCGCCTTGTCACCGGGCACGACGCCTTCGCCGTACCCGCCGCCAACGAGCGCATGAGCCGGGCCGTGCGCAACACCGGCCGGCCCGGCATCGCGGCCGGGGCGATCTCCGCCGTCGACACCGCCCTGTGGGACCTCAAGGCCCGCCTGCTCGACCTCCCCCTGGCACGGCTGCTTGGCGCCGCCCGAGAGACGGTCCCGGTGTACGGCAGCGGCGGTCTCACCACGTACGACGACGGACAGCTCGAACGCCAGCTGCGCGGCTGGACCGGGCAGGGCATCGACCGGATGAAGATCAAGATCGGTGAGTCCTGGGGGCGGGAAGGGGAGCGTGACCTGCACCGGACGCGCCTGGCCCGCCGCATCATCGGGGACAGCGCCGGCCTGTACGTCGACGCCAACGGCGGCTACACCCGCAAGCAGGCCGTCCGGATGGCCGCCGCGACGGCGGACCTCGGGGTCACCTGGCTGGAGGAGCCCGTCTCCTCCGACGACCTCACCGGCCTGCGCGTCGTCCGCGACGCGGTCACGGCCGATGTCGCCGCCGGTGAGTACGGCTACGACCTGCCGTACCTGACCCGGATGGCCGCGTCGGGGGCCGTCGACTGCCTCCAGGCCGACGTCACCCGCTGCGGCGGGGTGACCGTGTGGCTGCGTGCCGCCGCCGTCGCCGAGGGACTGGGCCTGCAGATCTCCGGCCACTGCGCCCCGCACCTGCACGCGCACATCGCCGCCGCCGTACCCAACACCCGGCACCTGGAGTGGTTCCACGACCACGTCCGCCTCGAGAACCTGTTGTTCCGCGGCACGCTCGATCCCCGGGGCGGAACCGTCGCTCCCGGTGCTTCGGGAGAGCCGGGGCACGGGCTGAGCCTCGACCGGCGGGCCGCAGAGGAGTACCGCACATCATGAACGCATCCGGCATGCCGGACCACACGGACGCAGCCGCGCGAGAACCGTGGGTGCTGCGGGACTACGCCCTGATCGCCGACGGGGAGCGCGGCGCGCTCGTCGACCCGCGCGGAGGCATCGCCTGGCTGTGCGCCCCGGCCTGGCACAGCGGCGCCGTCTTCTCCGGGCTCATGGGTGGCCCCGGCCGCTTCCGGGTCGGTCCCGCGGACCATTGGAACGTGTGGGGCGGCTACTACGAGGACGGCACGCTCATCCGGGTCAGCCGCTGGGTGACCGCCGACACCATCGTCTGCTGCCGGGAGGCACTGGCCGTCCCCGCCGACACCGGACGCGTCGTACTGCTCCGCCAGGTCCGCGCCGAACGCGGCGAGGCCCTTGTCGACGTCGATCTCGACGTGCGCGCCGACTACGGGCGGCAGGCCATGGCGGACGTGCGACAGGAGGGCGGTCTGTGGCGGGCCCGCAGCGGTCCGCACCACCTGAGGTTCTCCGGCGGGGACCACACACACGTGGACGAGAACGGCGGGCTGAGCGCACGCCTGCGCCTGCCCGAGGGCGGTGTCCACGACCTCGTACTGGAGATCGCCACCGAACCGCAGGACGCCCCGCTGCGCCCGCACGCCCTCTGGGAGGCAACCGAGCGCTGGTGGAGGGAGGCCGTGCCCGACTGCTCCGGCACCGCGGCGCCCCGCGACACCCGGATGGCCTACGCCGTGCTGAACGGGCTGACCAGCACGCACGGCGGCATGGTGGCGGCGGCCACCACCTCGCTGCCCGAACGCGCCGACACCGGCCGCAACTACGACTACCGCTACGCCTGGATCCGCGACCAGTGCTACGCCGGCATCGCGGTCGCCGCGCACGGCCCGCACCGGCTGCTGGACCGCGCGGTGGGTTTCGTCGCCGACCGCATCCTGGAGGACGGCCCCCGGCTGCGTCCCGCGTACACCGTCGAGGGCCGCCCGCCACCGGCCGAGCACTCTTTGCCGGTCGTCGGCTATCCGGGAGGCGGTGACCGCGCGGGCAACCGGGCGGGGCGGCAGTTCCAGCTGGACGCGTTCGGCGAGGCGCTCCAGTTGTTCGCGGCCGCGGCCCGCCATGACGCGCTGGACGCGCGGGGTGCCAAGGCGGCTCGGCTGGCCGCGGAGGCTGTCGCCGAGCGCTGGACGGAACCGGAGGCGGGGCTGTGGGAACTGGAAGAACGCTGGTGGACGCACTCCCGGCTGAGCTGTGTCGTCGGCCTGCGCGCCCTGGAGCAGCACGCCTCGACGCGAGCGTCCGGTGACTGGTCCCGGCTGGCCGACCGCATCCTGGACGCTACCCGGGAGCGCTGCCTGCACCCGGACGGGTTCTGGCAGCGCGCCGACGACGACCCGGGCCCCGACGCGGCCCTCCTCCTGCCGCTGGCCCGCGGGGCGGTGGAGCGGACCGACCCCACTCTCGCCCGCACCCGCTCCGAGGTGCTGCGTCGGCTGACGGAGGACGGCCACGTCTACCGCTTCCGTCACGGCGACAAGCCGCTGGGCGACGCCGAAGGGGCGTTCCTGTTGTGCGGCTTCATGATGGCGCTGACGACCCACGCACAGGGCCGGACGGCGGAGGCGCTGAGGTGGTTCGAGCGGACCCGCTCCGCCTGTGGGTCCGCGGGGCTGTTCGCCGAGGAGTACGACGTGGCGCAGCGCCAGCTGCGGGGCAACCTGCCGCAGGGCTTCGTGCACGCCCTTCTCCTGGAGTGTTCGGCACGTTTCGGCGGTGCTCAGGAAGGGGGCGCGTCCGAGGGGTGGTGAACGCTCCGGCGCAGGTCCTTCCCGTTCCGTCGTCCCGAGGCCGTGTGTTCACCGACGTCGTCGGCCTGCGCGCTGCGCACGCCGGGCGGCGGCCACGGCCGCGACGAGCGTCACGGCGGCACCGGCAGCGACCGTGGGGAGCAGCGCACGTGTCCCCGGTGCCTCGGGCCGATCGGGCACCGCTGTGTGACCTCCGAGTCCGGCGGCCAGGATCTCCGCCAGGTGCAGTGGAGTGCGTCCGGCGTCGGACTGGTCGACCTGGGTGCGGCAGCTGAAGCCGTCCGCGAGGACCAGCGTCGACTCGTCCGCCTCCCGTACGGCGGGGAGGAGACCGGCCTCGGCGCAGGCCATGGAGACGTCGTAATGGCCCTTCTCGAAACCGAAGTTGCCGGCCAGTCCGCAGCAGCCGTCGTCGAGGACGTCGGCGTCCACGCCCGCTCGCCGGAGGATCTCCCGGTCGGCGTCGAAGCCCATGACGGCGTACTGGTGGCAGTGGCGCTGCACGACCGCGCGGGCGTCGACCCGAGGGGGCTGCCAGTCGTCGGCGCGTTCGACGAGCAGTTCGGCGAGGGTCCGGGTCTGGGCGCGGAGCCGTGCCACGTCGGGGTCCTTCGGCAGCAGCTCGGCCGCGTCCGCGCGGAAGACGGCCGTGCAGCTGGGTTCCAGGCCGACCAGGGGGGTGCCTCGGCGCAGGTCCTCGCGGAGCACGTCGACGGTGTGGCCGAGGACGCGCCGGGCCACGCCCAGCTGCCCGGTGGAGATCCAGGTGAGTCCGCAGCACACCGAGACGTCGGGCACCTTGACGCGGAAGCCGGCGGCCTCCAGGACCTCCACGGCGGCGCGGCCGATCGCGGGGTGGAAGTGGTCGGTGAACGTGTCCGGCCAGACCACGACCTCGCCCCGGTGCCCGGACCCGCGCGGTCCGCCGCGCCGGCGCCACCACTCGGTGAACCGCTGCTCGGCGAAGACCGGCATCTTCCGCTGCGGCGCCACTCCCCCGAGCGTCTTCGCCACGCGCGCCACCCACTCCACCCCCGCGAGGGCGTTGACGGTACGCGGCGCGCGTGCCACGGCCGGCAGCCACCCCATCGAGTAGTGCGCGAGGGGACGGAGTCGGCCCTTGTAGTGGTGGTACAGGAACTCCGCCTTGTAGGTGGCCATGTCGACGTTGACCGGGCAGTCCGTCTTGCAGCCCTTGCAGGCCAGGCAGAGGTCCAGGGCGTCGTGCACGGCGTCGGACCGCCAGCCGTCCGTGATGGGTGAGTCGGCGTCGTTGTTGACCATCTCGAACAGCAGGCGGGCGCGGCCCCGGGTGGAGTGTTCCTCGTCGCGCGTGGCCCGGTAGCTGGGGCACATCACCCCGCCCTCGGAGGACCGGCACTTGCCGACCCCGACGCAGCGGGTCGCCGCCCGGCTGAACCTGCCGTCGTCGTCCGGGAAGGAGAAGACCGTCTCCGGCTCCCACGGCAGATGTCCGCTTCCCAGGCGGAGGTTCTCGTCCAGTCGGTACGGCACGACCACCTTGCCGGGGTTCATCCGGTTGCCCGGGTCGAATAGCCCCTTCAGCCGCTCGAACCCCTCGATCAGCTCGGGCCCGAACATCTTCCCCAGCAGTTCGCCCCGCGACTGCCCGTCGCCGTGCTCCCCGGACAGCGACCCGCCGTAGGACACCACCAGGTCGGCGGCACGTTCCACGAAGGCCCGCATCCGGGCAACGCCTGCCTCGGACTCCAGGTCGAAGGGGATACGGGTGTGGACGCAGCCGTGGCCGAAGTGCCCGTACACGGACGGGTGTCCGTAGTCGAACTCCTCGTAGAGTTTCTTCAGGTCGCGCAGGTAGTCGCCGAGGCGGTGCACCGGTACGGCCGAGTCCTCCCAGCCCTCCCAGGTGTCGGGCCTGCCGGGCACGTGCGCGGTGGCTCCGAGCCCGGACTCCCGTACTTGCCACAGCTCGCTCATGTGCTCCTGGTCGTCGTACCAGGTGTGGTCCACGTCGTCCGGCTTGGCGTCGATCAGGGCGCGCGCCTTGTCCTCGACCTCTTCCCGGCTGTCACCGGTCAGCTGGACCATCAGGTAGGCCCGGCCCTCGGGCAGCTCTTTGAGCGCCTTCGGGTTGAGGTGCTTCTCCTGCTGGAAGTGGACGAGTTGGTGGTCCACGCCCTCCAACGCCTCCGGTTCGTGTTCCAGGACGGCCGGTACGTGGTCGGCCGCCCGGCAGATGTCCTCGTAGCCGAGGACCACGAGGGCGGTCTGCTTCGGTACGGGGACGAGTTTCAGCTCGGCGTGGAGGACGGTGACCAGGGTGGACTCCGAGCCGGTCAGCAGTCCGGCGACGTCGAAGCCGTGTTCGGGCAGCAGCGAGTCCAGGTTGTAGCCCGAGACGCGGCGCGGGATGTCGGGATAGCGCTCGCGGACGAGACCGGCGTACCGGTCGCGCAGCGCCACCAAGCCCCGGAACAGCTCCCCCGTGCGCCCGTCGGACGCCGTCAGCCGCTCCCGTTCCGCCTCGTCCGTCGGCCCCACCCACAGCCGGACGCCGTCGTAGGTCAGAACCTCCAGACGGTGCAGGTTGTCGACGACTTTGCCGTACGCCTGCGCGGTCGAGCCGCAGGAGTTGTTGCCGATCATCCCGCCGATGGTGCAGTTGGGATGGGTCGCCGGCTTGGGCCCGTACATCAGGCCGTACTCGGCCAGCTGCCGGTTCAGATCGTCCAGGACGATGCCCGGCTCCACCACGCAGCGCCGGTTCTCCTGATCCACCGACACCAGGCGGTGGCAGTACTTGCTCCAGTCGATGACGACGGCGGTGTTGCAGCACTCCCCCGCCAGACTGGTGCCTCCGCCTCTGGACAGCAGCGGTGCTCCGTGTTCCTGGCAGACGGCCACCGTCTCCCGGGCCGCTTCCACCGTGTGCGGGAGCACCACCGCGATGGGCACCTGACGGTAGTTCGAGCCGTCCGTCGAGTACGCCGCCCGCGTGCCGGCGTCGAACCGGACCTCTCCGTCGATCCTGGCCCGCAACTCCCGTTCGAGTGCCTGTGCGTCGGTCTGCGACCGGGGGTTCTTGACGACGGGAAGGGGGAGATCGACCGGGTCCATGAACGGCCTTCCACTTGAGGTGGCGGGAGTGCCACGACCGTGTATCCCGGGCCCTGTGCACGCAAACCGGGCAGTGCGTTCGGCGGGCGCCCGGCCCGTGCTTCTTTCAGGACCGGGCTCGGCGGCGCAGAGCGGCACAGCCCGCCCCGGCGAGCCCCGCGGCGGCCACGGCCTTGCCCACATGGTGACGGCTCGCCCATGTCTGGGGGCTGCGGGAGTACGCCTGGTCGTCGAAGACGCCGTGGGCGCCGTAGTCCTCGTTCGCGTCGGCGGGTGCCCAGAGGTTGCCGCGTCCCTCTCGCCGGGTGTGGGCGTCGGTCTGCTGGGCGTCGAAGCCCGTGTGTGCGAGGTACCGGTCGAGCAGCCCCGGTACGACGGCGTTGGCGAGCAGCGTCAGCACCGTGGACGCACCGACCCAGTACTCGCGCCGCTGCGGATGGTCGGCGGCGCGCAGCACGGCGCGGGCCGCGACCTCCGGCTGGTAGATCGGAGGCACGGGCTGGGCGTGCTGTGGCAGGTGGGTGCGGAGCCAGGAGAACTGGGGAGTGTTGACGGCGGGCATCTGCACCATCGTGACCGAGACGGACGACTTGTCGTGCAGCAGCTCGCAGCGCAGGGATTCGGTGAAGCCCTGGATGGCGTGCTTGGCACCGCAGTACGCGCTCTGCAAGGGGATGCCGCGGTAGGCGAGCGCGGAGCCGACCTGCACGATCGCGCCGTGATCCCGCGCCAGCATGTGATCAAGGGCCGCCCGGGTGCCGTGCACGTACCCCAGGTAGGTCGACCGCGTCGCCTGCAGGAACTCGTCCGGGGGGACGTCGGTGAACCTGCCGAAAGCTGCGGTGAAGGCGTTGTTCACCCAGACGTCGACGGGGCCCAGCTCCTCCTCCACGCGACGGGCCGCTTTCTGTACTTGGTCCCATTCCGCCATGTCGGTGACAATGGGCAGGGCCTGCCCTCCGGCCTCCCGTACGTCGGCAGCCGCCGCCTCCAGACCCGCCGTGCCCCGGGCGAGCAGCGCCACCCGGTCGCCCCGCTCGGCGAACATGCGGGCCGTCGCCCGCCCGATCCCGGCGCTGGCCCCGGTCACCACGACCGTCCGTCGCGTCGTCCGGCTCATCGTCCCTCCTTACTGGTTTCCCGTCTGTCACGGGTGTCGAGTGACGGGCGTGCACCGCTCCCCCAGGCGGTTCGCTTCGCTCGCCGGGGCCCGGGTACCCGGTGCCCGGCGATTAGACACAAGGGCGGGAGACCGGCATGGAGGACTCGGCGGACCGCATCGCGCAGCCGTGGGGCGCCCGGACGCCCTACGGGCGGCACGAGACCTGGCCGGGCCGGGTGGACATGTTCCTCACGGACGGGGTGGCACCCGCGGCGACCGTCGCCGATCGGCACCGCACCGAGCACGAGGTCCACCACATCGCCACCGGTCTCGCCCGCTGGTCCCGCGAAGACGTCCGGCGACTGGCCGAGGTCGCCCCGCACCACGACATGCGCCTGGACGACTCGCCCGACGACGCCAGGGACGGAATCTTCGCGACGCTCCGCAAGCAGGCGTCGGCAGCCGCGGTGAACCGGCCGGAGCCGGGTCTGCTGCTCCTGCGCGACCTGCGAGACCTGCACGTCGCCGCCGTGGAGAACTCGCTCCACTGGGAGATGCCGGCCCAGGCCGTACAGGCGTCGAGAGACAGCGAACTCCTACGACTGGCCTCCGACTGCCACCCGCAGACGCTGCGCCAGATGCGCTGGACCCACATCGTGATCAAGAACCTGGCACCACAGATCCTCACCAGCCTGTGACCCACCCGGACCGGGATCAACGATTTCGGTGCCCGGTCGCCCTCGTCTGGGTACGGAACTCCGCAACAACGCCTCGACGAGAGACTGGACATGACTGGACACCACTCCACCCATCATCCACCTCAACGCGTCGGCGTCGTCGCCGAGTCCATACCCGGAGAGACTCGCGTCGCCGCGACGCCCGCAACGGTTCGCCTGCTGCTCGGCCTCGGTTACCAGGTCGTCGTCGAGTCCGGGGCCGGTGCGGCCTCCGGGTTCGGCGACGACGCCTACACGGAGGCGGGGGCGAGCCTCGGCGAGGCCTGGGCCGCGGATGTCGTACTGAAGGTCAACCCGCCGTCGGGCGAGGAGATCGCCGAGCTGCGTGACGCGGCCACGCTGGTGGCCCTCATCGCGCCGGCGCAGCGGCCCGAGTTGCTGGAGGCGCTCTCCGCGCGTGACATCACGGTGCTCGCCCTCGACGCGGTGCCGCGGATCTCGCGGGCGCAGTCGATGGACGTACTCAGTTCCATGGCGAACATCGCCGGGTACCGGGCGGTGATCGAGGCCGCGCACGTCTTCGGACGTTTCTTCACCGGACAGGTCACCGCCGCGGGCAAGGTACCCCCCGCGAAGGTTCTCGTCGCCGGGGTCGGTGTCGCGGGGCTCGCCGCCATCGGGGCCGCGTCCAGCCTCGGCGCGATCGTCCGCGCCACCGACCCGCGGCCTGAAGTCGCCGATCAGGTCGGGTCCTTGGGCGGTGAGTACCTCGCGGTCGGCAGTACCCAGGAGGAGAGCGCCGACGGGTACGCCAGGGTGACCTCGGCCGACTACGACCGGGCCGCGGCCCAGCTCTACCACGAGCAGGCCCGGGACGTGGACATCGTCATCACCACCGCGCTGATCCCCGGACGCCCCGCCCCGCGCCTGTTGACCGCCGACGACGTGGCCGCGATGCGGCCCGGCAGTGTCGTCGTCGACATGGCCGCCGCCCAGGGCGGAAACGTCGAGGGCACCGTCGCGGGCCGGAGCGTGGTGACCGGCAACGGGGTGACCATCATCGGCTACACCGACTTGGCATCCCGGCTGCCTGCCCAGGCGTCACAGCTGTTCGGCACCAACCTGGTCAACCTGCTCGCCCTGTCCACCCCCGGCAAGGACGGCCGACTCGTCATCGACTTCGACGACGTCGTGCAGCGGGCCGTGACCGTGGTCCGTGCGGGCACGGTGACCTGGCCTCCCCCGCCGGTCGCCGTTTCGGCGGCCCCGGCAGCGACCGCGACCGCGCCGGAGACGTCGACCGCCACGCCCGTGGTCGCGAAGGCCCGGTTCACCCCGGCCGGACGCTTCGCACTGATCGGCCTCGGCATGCTCGCGACCTTTCTGGCGATCGCCTTCGCGCCGGCCCAGTTGGCCGAGAATCTCACCGTGTTCGCGCTGGCGGTGGTCATCGGCTACTACGTCATCGGCAAGGTTCACCACTCCCTGCACACACCGCTGATGTCGGTGACCAACGCCATCTCGGGGATCGTGGTGATCGGCGCCCTGTTGCAGGTCGGGCACGAGAGCGCGCTCGTCACCGTGCTGTCCTTCGTGGCGATCCTGCTGACGAGTGTGAACATCTTCGGAGGTTTCGCCGTCACCCGCCGCATGCTGTCCATGTTCTCGAGAGGCGAGTCCCGATGACGTCCATGACCGCCTCCCGTGCGGCCGACCTGGTGGCGGCCCTGCTGTTCGTCCTCAGCCTGGCCGGCCTGTCCCAGCACCGGACGTCACGCGCCGGCGTCGTCTACGGCATCGCGGGGATGGCGCTCGCCCTGACCGCCACCGTCGTCGTCTCGGCGCAGAGCGTCTCCGCCGGTCCGATCGTGCTGATCCTGCTCGCCACGGTGATCGGCGCCGCGATCGGCCTGTGGCAGGCGCGGCGCGTGGAGATGACGCAGATGCCCGAGCTGATCGCGGTACTGCACAGCTTCGTCGGTCTCGCGGCCGTCCTGGTCGGCTGGAACAGCTACCTGGAGGTCGAGGCCCACGGCTCGCAGACCCGGATCGCCGCCGATCTGATCGGCATCCATCACGCCGAGGTGTTCATCGGCGTCTTCATCGGCGCGGTCACCTTCACCGGCTCGGTCGTCGCGTACCTGAAGCTGTCCGCCCGGATCAAGTCCCGGCCCCTGACGCTGCCCGGCAAGAACGCCCTCAACCTGGGCGCGCTGGCCCTGTTCGCCGTGCTCACGGTCTGGTTCACCGTCAGTCCGAGCCTGCCTCTGATGGTGACGGTCACGGTCCTGGCGCTCGCCCTGGGCTGGCATCTGGTGGCCTCCATCGGCGGCGGCGACATGCCCGTCGTCGTCTCCATGCTCAACAGCTATTCCGGGTGGGCCGCGGCGGCCGCCGGGTTCCTGCTCGACAACAACCTGCTCATCGTCACCGGGGCACTGGTCGGATCCTCCGGTGCGTATCTGAGCTACATCATGTGTCAGGCGATGAACCGTTCCTTCCTCTCCGTCATCGCGGGCGGCTTCGGCATGGAGGCTCCGCCGAGCGGTGACGAGGAGCAGGGCGAGCACCGCGAGATACGGGCGCACGAGGCGGCCGGCCTGCTCGCGGGGGCGCGGTCCGTGGTGATCACTCCCGGCTACGGCATGGCCGTGGCGCAGGCCCAGCACCCGGTCGCGGAGCTGACGCGGCGGCTGCGCGAGCGCGGCATCGAGGTCCGGTTCGGCGTCCACCCCGTCGCAGGGCGACTGCCCGGGCACATGAACGTGCTCCTCGCCGAGGCGAAGGTGCCGTACGACATCGTCCTGGAGATGGACGAGGTCAACGACGACTTCGCGGACACGTCGGTCGTTCTGGTCATCGGCGCGAACGACACGGTCAACCCCTCGGCGACCGAGGACCCGTCGAGCCCGATCGCGGGTATGCCCGTGCTGCGGGTCTGGGAGGCGGAGCACGTCATCGTCTTCAAGCGCTCGATGGCCTCCGGCTACGCGGGCGTGCAGAACCCGCTGTTCTTCCGGGAGAACAGCAGCATGCTCTTCGGCGACGCCAAGCAGAGCGTCGAGGAGATACTGCGGGCTCTCGGTTCCGAGGAGAGGATCGGTGAACGGGTTCGCGGGGCCGTCTGACGGTGCCGAAGGGAGCGGGTGCCCAGGGCGGGCACCCGCTGATCGGCCGGGCCGGCCACGCAGACCCTAGTAGTCCGCGAGCCGCTCCAGCAGCGCGGTGCTCCGGGCCAGCAGCGCCCGCTCCTCGTCGTCGAGGCCGGCGTCGATGGCCTGCGCGAGCCAGCCGGCCCTGCGGTTGCGTTCCGCTTCGAGCGCGGCCCGGCCCGCATCCGACAGCTCGACCAGTGTCTTACGGCCGTCGGTGGGGTGCGCACGGCGCGTGATGAGGCTCTTCTCCAGGAGCAGCCCCACCGCGCGGGCCATCGACTGGGGGCGAACGCGTTGGTCCGCGGCGAGGTCGCTGGTGGTCATGGCGCCGGCGCGGTCGAGCGCACCGAGCACGGCGATCTGGCCCAGCGGGATGCGGTCCTCGTTCCTGACGCGTCGGGTGAGCTTGCCCATCGCGGTGCGCAGTTCGGCGGCGATGGCGGCGGCTTCCGAGGTGGGCATAGGGCACTTTACCCCGCTGACCAGCACCGCTGTACACCTGGCCTGCACAGCAATGCTGTACAGCAGAACTGAGCAGCACAGCTGTTCAGCATTGCTGTAGTGTCTGGTGCTGTCGGGCTCAGCGCCAGCGTCGTCGCAGCCGGGGCCGCGGCACACGACAACGGGAAGGACCTCCCATGTCCGCACAGGCAGCCGAAGACGTCGCGGCCGTCATCGAGACCGTCACCGCCCGCCGGATCATCGACAGCCGAGGCAATCCCACGGTGGAGGTCGACGTCGTCCTGGCGGACGGGTCTTTGGGGCGCGCGGCTGTCCCCTCCGGGGCCTCCACAGGTGCCCGGGAGGCCGTGGAGCTGCGCGACGGAGACTCCACGCGCTGGCACGGCAAGGGCGTCGACCGCGCCGTGGCCCACATCAACGAGGACATCGCGGCAGCCGTGCGCGGCCGGGACGCGTCGGACCAGGCGGGCCTCGACGCCGCACTGATCGCCCTCGACGGGACGGCCACGAAGTCGCGGCTCGGGGCGAACGCGATTCTCGGTGTCTCCCTCGCCGCCGCCAAGGCCGCTGCGGCAGCCCGCCACCAGCCCCTCTACCGCTACCTCGGCGGAGCCGACGCGCACCTCCTGCCGCTGCCCATGATGAACATCGTCAACGGCGGAGCCCACGCCGACAATCCGCTGGACTTCCAGGAGTTCATGATCGCGCCGGTGGGCGCGGACACGTTCGCCGAGGCCGTCCGCATGGGGAGCGAGGTCTTCCACACCCTGCGCCGCGATCTGCTGGCTGCCGGGCACTCCACGGGCGTCGGTGACGAGGGCGGCTTCGCACCGGCTCTGCGTACGGCTGAGGAGGCGCTCGACTTCGTGATGACCGCCATCGAACGCACCGGCTACCGCCCCGGCACGGACATCGGGCTGGTCATGGACCCGGCGTCGTCGGAGTTCTTCCACGACGGGGTGTACGACTACGCGGGCGAGGGAGTGCGGCGCACCCCCTCAGAGCACGCCGACTACCTGGCCAAGCTCATCGACGCCTACCCGGTCGTCTCCATCGAGGACCCGATGGCGGAGAACGACCTGGACGGGTGGCGCGAGCTGACCGCACGTGTCGGCGACCGCTGTCAGCTCACCGGCGACGACGTGTTCTGCACCAACGAGACGCTGCTGCGCGAGGGCATCCGCACCGGCGTCGGCAACTCCGTCCTGGTCAAGGTCAACCAGATCGGGACCCTGACCGAGGCCCTGGCCGCGGTGGCCACGGCACACCAGGCGGGCTGGACGGCCGTCATGTCGCACCGCTCGGGCGAGACGGAGGACACCACGATCGCGGATCTCGCGGTGGCGACCGGCTGCGGTCAGATCAAGACCGGATCGCTCTCCCGTTCCGATCGCACGGCGAAGTACAACCAGCTGATCCGGATCGAAGAGGAACTGGGCGCCTCTGCACACTTCGCGGGCCGCTCCGCACTGAGGCGGGTGTAGGCAATCGTTGGTCGGCGTCCTTATGCGGCCGCCTCGGGGCGGCGCACCCGGTAGCGAAGGTGCGTGACGTCTCGATCCTCGAGTCGTCGGACGAGGTCGAGTTCGATGTGATCACCACCCAGGTGGTCGAACAGCCTTCGGCCGTCCCCGAGGAGGACGGGGACCAGGTGGATCTCCATCTCGTCCACCTGCCCGGCTCGGAGGAGCGCTTGGGCCGCCCCCGCCCCGTGGACCATGACCGGCCGCTCCCCCGCGGCCGCGCGAGCCTGGCGGGCGCAGTCCTCGACGTCGGTGACGAAACGCGCGTGGCCGGGGGGTACGTCCCCGTCGTCCACCTGGTGGGTGAGGACGAAGATCGGCACGCCGTCGTGGTGGTCGCCCTGCCAACGCCCGGCGAGTTCGAAGGTCCGGCGGCCGGAGATCACCGCGCCGGTCGCCAGCGCTTCGCGGTAGACCTGGCCGCTCGGGCCGTCGGTCTCCCGATCGTCGAGCCAGTTGAAAAGCCGGCCACCGTTTCGTCCGAGCTCCTGCCCTGGCCGGTCGTCCGGGCCGGCGATGTAGCCGTCGAGCGACATCGACATGTACAGCCGAATGGGATTGGTCATCCTGGCCTCCTTCTCTCCCGCAAGGAAGACTTCAGGCAACCGGCAAACTCATCGGTTTGACACGCCGGAAGGTGCCCGTGCGTGATCGTCATCGGCGATAGCGCTGGGCCACTGCCGCGAAGGCGGCCTTGGGTTCCCACTCCATGTCGGGGTAGGTCTGTCCCCGGCGCCCTTCGAGGAGTCTGACGATGCCCAGGCCGGCCCGGTCCAGGTCGTCCCTCGGGTCGCCGTCCGGGCGGTGCGGATAGCCGGGCAGGGCGAACAGGAACACGAACGCGCTGTCCACGCCCTCGGTCTCGAAGATCTCCAGTAGTTCGCTCAGATACGCGGCCTGACCGGCCTCGTCGCGCTCGTATGTGCCGTTCAGCCGTACAGGGGCCTTGGTCTCCGGGTCGTACTCGACCACCTCCAGCACCCGCCCGCCGCGGTCTCCCGCGCCACGGTATGCCGCGGTGCCGAAGCCGGTGACGGCGAGCGGCTTCGGGCCCCGGGCGAGGGTGCGCACCGCGTCCCGGAACCCGTCGGCGACCTCGGCGGAGCGGAGCAGCTCGAACGTCACGATGTCGAAGGGGGTCCAGTCGACCTGTTCGAACTGGATCGATGCGTAGGTGAGCCGGCCCTGGAAGCGTTCGCGGACCGTGGACACGGCGTCGCGGAGGAACGCGTTGACGCGCAGGCCGAGTTCGCGCATCGCTTCGGCCCGGCGCTCGGGTCGGCTCAGCAGCTGTCCGACCCGCTCCTCGGGGCTCTTCCCGGGCAGGAACCCGCGGTTCATCACGCTCAGTTCGACCCCTGCGACGAACACGACTGTGGCCCCCTGCCGACGGAGCCGTTCCGCTCGGTCGGCGCAGTCGCGGAAGAGCGTGAGGATCTGCTCCGGGTCCAGTTCCAGCGGATAGGGCGAGAACCAGACCTCCAGGCCGAGTTCGACGGCGACACCGGCTGCCAGCTCCAGTCGGTCCGGGTCGCCGCCGATGATCTGGACCGCGTCGCAGTGCAGCTCGTCGCGGATGATGGCGAGCTCGCGCCGGACCACCGCGGGGTCCAAGCGCTCGTGGGACAGCCGGCCTCGCACCACGAATCCGGTGTCGTAGGTCATTCCTCTTGCTCGCATGGTGCCGTCCTCTCCGTCGGTCCCGGCGGGATCGAGACTGACAGGAAATGTGCGTGCACGAAATTTTGCGTGCACGCAGCCTTGTGTGGAAGGCTTGACGCCGTGACGACACCACCAGCAGGGCTGCGGGAGCGGAAGAAGCAGGCCACGCGCGAGGCGCTGCGTGAGGCGGCGCTGCGCCTGGCCTTGGAGCGCGGACCTGACCGGCTGCGGGTCGAGGACATCGCCGAGGCGGCCGGGGTCTCCCCGCGCACCTACAACAACTACTTCGGCAGCCGCGAGCAGGCGATCGTCTCCGCTGTCACCGCGGACCGGGAGGCGCGGATCGCTGCGGCGGTCGCGGCCCGGCCCGCGGGAGTACGCCTGGCCGACGCCGTCACCGAAGCGGTGGTGGAGCAGTACACGGACACCGGTGAGCGCGACCACCGGGCGCTGCTGCTCATCACGACCCGGACCGCGCTGCGCGACGCGTTCCTGGATGCCACCGTCGGCATCGAGCCCCCGCTGACGGCGGTGATCGCCCAACGCATCGGTGACACCGGGGAGCACACGGCCCATGTTCTCGCGGCGAGCGTGGCCGCGGCGGTACGGATCGCTTTGGAGGGCTGGCTCCGCCCGGCCGGAGCCGAGGGGGCCGACGGGGCCGACGGGGCCGACGGGGCCGACGGGGCCGACGGGGCCGACGGGGCCGACGGGAGTCTCGGCGCCGGAGGACTGGTCGTCCCCTCCGGCTCGCTGCCCGACCAGCTCCGCGCAGTACTGGCCCCGCTCGCTCCCGCGTTCGACGCGGTTGAGCGATAACCCCGTACGGCACCCGCGACGGTTTCAGGCGGCGGGAGCCAGTGGACCGCACATCACGTTGCCGGGCTCGGCCGGGTCGTCGCTGATCCAGAACTGTGTCCACAGCAGCGCGAACTCCGCGCGGCTGAGGTAGCCGTCGCCGTCCTGGTCGAGACGGTCGAACACGTCGCCCGTCGTCGTGCCGCGACCGTGCCACGTGTCGATGAGCCGCTGGTGTTCGGCCCGGGAGATACGTCCAGTTCCCCACGTCTGCCAACGGCGCCCGGGGTCACTCCAGCTCGAGTGCACGAGACCACGCTTCGCATCAACAACACCGAGCGCCGGTTCAACGCTCGGTAGACCGAACAGATGGCGGCCCCGACCCGCAGACGCGGGCCAGGGCCGGCACCATGCGCGCACCTGGTGGGAGCCACTCCACCGCCCGGTCAGAACCTCGCCCTGCCCACGCTCGATGGGCACACCGACACCGTCTGCGCGGTCGCCTTCACCCCTGACGGGCACACCCTCGCGACGGCCGGCGACGACCGGACCGTACGCCTGTGGGACGTCACCGACCGCCGGCGCCCGCGGAAACTCGCCGCCCTCACCGGCTACGGAGACGCCGTGTGCGGGCCGGCGCTGAGCCCGGACGGGCGCACGCCGGCCACCGGAAGCCGGGATCAGACCTTACGGCTGTGGATCGGCGCCGACCCCCGCGTCCCCCGGGCCCTGTCCACTCTCACCGGACACGGCGGCCGCGTGAACACGGTGGAGTTCAGTCCCGACGGGCGGGTCCTGGCCGCCTCCAACGGGGACGGCACCATGCGCCTGTGGGACGTCACCGACCTGCGCCACCCCCGCGATCTCGCCACCCTCACCGGGCGTACCGGCGGCGCCAACACCGCCGTGTTCAGCCCGGACGGGCACACCCCGGCCACGGGCGGCTGGGACGGTACCGTGTGGCTGTGGGACGTCACCGACGTCCGCCACCCGAAAGGGCTGGACACGTCCGCGGCCCTGCCGGAGGGGATCAACTCCGCCGTCTTCAGCCCCGACGGGCAGACCCTCGCCACCACGGAATCCGGGGACCCGGTACGTCTGTGGCGCGTCACCGACCGGCGTCTGCACCAGACTTCGGCTCTCCTCGGACATGTCGGCAAGGCGGCCTTCGCCCCCGACGGCCACACCTTGGCCACCGCAGGCGCGGACCGCACCGCCCAACCGTGGGAGACCTCCCCCGGACGGGTCGCAACCCGGGTGTGCCAGGTAAGTCACCCCTCCCTCATCCGGTCCGACTGGTCGAAGCACTTCGGGAACGCGATCTTCCGGCCCCCGTGCACCTAGCAGCCGGTCGAGGCCTCCACGCGCAGCGTCTCGCACGCCGCATTCAAGCCGATGTTGGTACTCACGCCCTCTTCGCGAAGGGCGCTCGATCGCCGTCGGAGGCAGCACTCTTCGCGGCACGCCCAAGAAGGATCGAGCAACCCTGTGCGAAGTCGCCGGCGACACGCGCCGGTGATCGGCGCTCGGAAGCCCCAGCTCAGCACATATTCCGTGCCTTCCGGCCGGGGACTACGAGTCGATAAGCATCGCAAATTTGATCAAGCTTGCCGCCAGAGCCCGGGGCGACACCGAGGGCTTCCCAAAACGTGACCGATTAATGAAGGCAACCTCAAAGGTTGAACACAAATTACACACATCCCCTCTTCACACCGAGCCCCGATGGTCTACATTGACCGTGCTTCGACACGAGGCGACCAGTAATGATCTATAGGTCCGGCACTTTGGCAGGTCAGCAGTTGCTGCCTCGGTGCCAGGCATGGGGATGATCAATTCCTGGAGCCCGAAAGGGCGCTTGGGTGAGGGGAGCACCCAAGGTTTCGGCGGGTACCGGCGCGCCTCGAATTCAAGTAGCTCTGCATTGCCGCAACGGCGCGGGAGGCGGGGGCCTCCCGGCGGAGCAAAACAGTGTTGGGCGAACACGTCGAATCACTGGGACCTGGGGGGTTCTGTGCGGCAAGGGGGAATAGTCAGCCCTTTTCCGTCTGCGGGCGGACGTCTGGCGAACGGGGCAGTCGGCCGGCCCGCGGTCGACTGGGAGCAGCGGTATCGCCGTACCGTGATCACCACCGATACGGTGGCAACGGCCGTCGTGGTGGCGGCGATCGGCAACTTCTTCGGGGCCCGCGACGCGGCCAACTGGCACGAGAAGTGGGGAATTCTCGCCTTCGGCACCGAGCTGCTGGTGCTGGGCGCGCTCGCGGTGAGCAGGTCGTGGGCTCCGGGCGTGCTCGGCCAGGGTGCCGAGGAATTCCGCCGGCTCGGACGCTCACTGTTCATGGCGACCGTCGTACTGGCGCTCGGCGGGATCGCCCTCACCTCGCGCAACATCAAACTCTGGATCTTCGTCGCGATCCCCGCGATCGCGCTCATCACCATGACCGCGCGGTATGTGCTGCGCCTCTGGCTGCACAGACAGCGCAAGGAAGGGCGGTGCCTGCGACCGGTGCTCGCCGCCGGGAGTCCGGCCACCGTGCGCGACCTGATCACGCGGACCCGAAGACTCCCGCATCTCGGCTGGCGGGTGGACGCGGTGTGCACGACGGGGCACGACGGTGACCAACTGGACGGAGTGCCGGTCGTCGGCCGGCTGTCGGACGTCGCGGGCCACGTCCACCGCGACGGCTACCGTGTCGTCGCCGTCACGCCGGATCCGCACTGGTCGCCGGACCGGCTGCAGCGGCTGGCCTGGAACCTCGAAGGCAGCGACACCGAGATGGTCGTGGCGCCCGTGCTGATGGAGGTGGCCGGACCGCGGCTGCACATCGACGCGGTGCTCGGGATCCCGCTGCTGCGGGTCAGCATGCCGACCTTCACCGGGGGCCGCCGCGCAGTCAAGGGCATCGTCGACCGGACGGGCGCGGCGATCCTGCTGATGCTGTTCGCGCCGCTGATGGTGTTCGTCGGGCTGCTCGTGCTGGCCGACAGTCGGGGCGGGGCCTTCTACCGCCAGCGCAGGGTCGGCAAGGACGGCCGCGAGTTCACCATTCTCAAGTTCCGCACCATGGTCGCCGGGGCGGACCGGGCGCGTGCCGGGCTGGCCGACCGCAACGAGGGCGCCGGCCTGCTGTTCAAGCTCCGCCGGGATCCGCGGGTGACCCGGGTGGGAACGGTGCTGCGCCGGTACTCGATCGACGAACTCCCGCAGCTTTTCAACGTGCTCACCGGATCGATGTCGCTCGTCGGCCCGCGGCCTCCGTTACCGGAGGAGTCCGCCGCGTACGGCCCGGACATCCGGCGGCGGCTGCTGGTCAAACCCGGACTCACCGGCCTGTGGCAGATCAGCGGGCGCAGCGACCTGTCGTGGGAGGAGGCGGTCCGGCTGGACCTGCGGTACGTGGAGGACTGGTCGCTCGCCCTGGACACAGTGATCTTGTGGAAGACGCTGCGTGCGGTGTTCTACGGCCAGGGGGCCTACTGATGCGCCGGGGACGTCGTCCGGCCGGCGCGCGGACCGCAGGCCGGGTGGGCCTGCCTGGGGGGAGGAAGGCGTCATGAGAATCAGCGTTTTCGGGCTCGGCTACGTGGGCTGTGTGTCGGCCGCGTGCCTGGCGAGCATGGGGCACGAGGTCATCGGGGTGGACGTCAACCAGGTGAAGGTCGACCTGGTCAACGACGGCAAGGCCCCGGTGGTCGAGGAGCGGATCGGCGAGCTCATCGCCGAGGTCACGCGGAACGGAGCGTTACGCGCCACCGCCGACGTCCACGAGGCGGTCATGAACAGCGAGGTGTCGCTGGTCTGCGTGGGTACGCCGTCGGAGCCCAACGGCAGCCTGTGCACCACGTACTTGGAGCGGGTCACCGAGCAGATCGGCGCCGCGCTGGCAGACCGCAGTGGGCACAGCGGACGGCACACCGTCGTGTTCCGCAGCACCATGCTCCCCGGCACCTGCCTGAACCTGCTGGTGCCGATCCTGGAGAAGTCCGTCGGCGGCACGGCCGGGGTGGACGTCGGGGTCGCGGTCAACCCGGAGTTCCTGCGCGAGGGCACGAGCGTGCGGGACTTCTTCGACCCGCCCAAGACCGTCATCGGCGAGCTGGACCCGGCCAGCGGCGAAGCGGTGATGGAGCTGTACTACGGCTTGCCCGGCGAGGTGTTCCGGGTGCCGATCCCGACGGCGGAGGCGATCAAGTACGCCGACAACGCGTTCCACGGCCTCAAGATCGGCTTCGCGAACGAGCTGGGCGCGGTGTGCCAGGCGCTGGGCGTGGACTCGCACCAGGTGATGGACGTGTTCCTGGCCGACCGCAAGCTGAACATCAGCTCCGCCTATCTGCGGCCCGGCTTCGCCTTCGGTGGCTCCTGCCTGCCCAAGGACCTGCGCAGCCTGGTCCACGCGGCACAGCGGGCCGACGTCTCGGTGCCCATCCTCTCCCACGTGCTGCCCTCCAACTCCGACCACCTCCAGCGCGCGGTGGAGCTGGTCGAGCGCACCGGCAAACGCCGGGCGGGCCTGTTCGGGCTGTCCTTCAAGCCCGGTACCGACGACCTCCGCGAGAGCCCGCTGGTCGAGCTGGCGGAGCGGCTCTTCGGCAAGGGGTACGACCTGCGGATCTACGACGCCAACGTGAGCCTCTCGCGGCTGCTCGGCGCGAACCGCGAGTACATCGAGACGCGGCTGCCGCACCTCGCGCAGCTGCTCGCGGACTCCGTCGAGGAGGTTCTCGAACACGCCGAGGTGTGCCTGGTCGGGACCCGGGACCCGGCCGTGCTGTCGGCGCTGCCCCATGGCGACGGCAGTCCCGTGATCGTCGATCTCGTCCGCCTTCCCGACGCCGAGGCGCGCCGGGCCGAACCGGGGTACATGGGCCTTGCTTGGTGACACGGCGTCGGGTGACGCGACGGGCGGCGCCCGGCCGGAACGGCGCGCGCTGATCCTGGTGGAGAACCTGTCGGTCCCGTTCGACCGGCGGGTGTGGCAGGAGTGCACGACGCTGCGCGACGCGGGCTGGACGGTGCACGTCATCTGTCCCCGGGGAACCAAGCGGGACACGGAGCCTGAGGCGGAGATCGACGGGGTGCGGATCCACCGCTACCCGTTGCGCGCGGCCACCGGAGGACCGGCCGGCTATCTGCGGGAGTACGGGGCGGCGTTGTGGCACACGGTCCGGCTGGCCCGGACGGTCGGCCCGGTCCACGTGGTCCACGCCTGCAACCCGCCCGACCTGCTGTTCCTGCCGGCCTTGTGGATGAAGCGGCGCGGCGCGCGGTTCGTCTTCGACCAGCACGACCTGGTTCCCGAGCTGTACCTCTCGCGGTTCGGCCGCGGCGAGGACCTGCTCTACCGCGGTGTGCGCGCGCTGGAGCGGCTCACCTACCGGGCCGCGGACGTGGTGATCGCCACGAACGAGAGCTACCGGGACGTCGCGGTGCGCCGTGGCGGCCGGCGTCCGGCGGACGTCTTCGTGGTCCGCAGCGCACCTGACGTCGACCGGTTCCACCCGGTCCCGCCCGAGCCGGAGTTGAAGCGGGGCAAGCCTCATCTGCTGTGCTACCTCGGGGTCATGGGTCCGCAGGACGGCGTCGACTACGCCTTGCGGGCTCTCGCGAAGCTGCGTGACGACCTCGGGCGGACCGACTGGCACGCGGTGTTCGTCGGCGCCGGTGACACCTTCGAGGAGATGGTGGAGCTGTCCCGGAGGCTCGGGCTCGCGGAGCAGGTGCAGTTCACCGGGCGCATTCCGGACGCCGATCTGGTGCGCTACCTGTCCACCGCGGACGTGTGCCTCTCCCCCGACCCGCGCAATCCGCTCAACGACGTGTCGACCATGAACAAGGTCCTGGAGTACATGGTGATGGGCCGGCCGATCGTCTCGTTCGACCTCCGGGAGGCGAGAATCTCGGCCGGCGACGCCGCCGTCTACGCGCCCGCCAACGACGAGGCCGAGTTCGCCGGGCTCATCGCCGAGCTCCTCGACGACCCCGAGCGGCGGGAGCTGATGGGCAAGGTCGGCCAGGAGCGGATCGGTGGGCAGCTCTCCTGGCGGAACTCCCAGCGGTCGTTGCTCGCCGCCTACGCCGCCGCCTGCGACGGCCGCATTCCGGTGCCGATGGGCGACACGTCAGTACAGGGCGGAGGCCGCACCGTTGAGCGATGACACCATACGCCTGGTCACGATCGGGCGGATGCTTCGCCGGCGTCGGCGGCTCTTCGCCGTCCTCGCCGTGGTGGGCGCACTCGTCGGCTACGGCGCCTCCCTGCTGTTCCCGCCGAGTTACACGACGTCGGCATCCGTCCTCCTGCCCGGGCAGTGGGAGCAGCGTGAGCTGCTGACCCAGGCGGAGATCGCGACCAGTTCGGAGGTGGTCGACCGCGCGGCCGCCGCGCTCCACTGGACCGGCGTGGACGGCATCGGCCTGCGGGACCAGGTGGGCGCCAAGGCGACCGACGGGAACATCATCAAGATCTCGGGTACGGCCGACACCCCTGAGCGCGCGCAGCGGCTCTCCGACGAGGTGGCCCAGCAGTTCGTCTCCTTCGTCGCGCGGATCGCGGGCGACAACACCGGTTCCGACGCGGCCACGGGATCCGAGGCGCTGCGGCAGCAGGTCGTGCAGACCAACCGCCGCATCACCGATCTGGCCGACTCGGCCGACCCCGGACGGACCGTGGAGAGCGTGCAGGCCCGCACCGAGCTGGCGAAGCTGCGTACCGCGCTGGCGGACGCCATGAACAAGCTGGAGCAGGCCGACGGGGCGACGGGCAAGGCCAACCTGGTCGTCATGGGGCCGGCGGCCCGGCCGACCGGCGAGGCACCGCCGACGCGGGTGCACCTCATCGTCGGCGGGGCGCTGTTGTTCCTCCTGCTCGCGGTCGTCGGCCATCTCGTCGCCGCACGGATGAAGCGTCGGCCGCGCACCGGACAGGAGATCGCCGGGGTGCTCGGCTCGGTGCTGCTGGGTACCGTCGACGTACCCGGTGAACGGCCCGCGCCCCGACCGGAGGGCCGTGGCACCGGGGCCCGGATCAGCGGGCTGCTGGGCATCGACACGCCGTGGGACACACCGGCCCCGCAGGCGTCCGGCGACGAGGACGGCAGGCGGATCCGCTACCGGCGGGTGTGCGCCCGCCTCCGGGACCGGCTGCCGGCCCCCCGGCGGCTGCTGGTGGTCGTACCGGACGGCGACGAGACCGCCCGTCGAGCGGCGAGGCAACTCGTTGCGGAAGCCGGGAGCGATCCGCTGCTGCGGGTGGCGGAAGTCTCGGTGGACCGGCCGATGGTTCCTGACCGCGACGCCGAGTCCGGTGCCCTGGTCGTGCTCAGCGCGGGCAGTCGGACCGCGGGCGAGCTGGCCGGCATCGCCGAGGCGTGCGCGGACGCGGGACATGAGGTCGTCGGCGTCGTCGTCGCCGGCCCGGTCCTGGCCCCCCGGGCCCGGGCGGCGGTCCGCCC
>NZ_JBHXNW010000082.1:2161-38630 GCF_042717365.1 Streptomyces sp. NPDC058534 | reverse complement strand
GCCCCCCCCCGGGCCGCGGGGGGGGGTGACGCCCCCCCCCCCCCCCCCGGCCGGGGGCCCCCCGGGGCCGGGGCCCCCCCCACTCCGCCCCCACGACCGCTACTTCTTCTTCGCGCCGCGCTTCTCGCGCACCCGCACCGAGATATGGATCGGCGTCCCGTCGAAGCCGAACTCCTCACGCAGCCGGCGCTCGATGAACCGCCGGTAGCCCGCCTCGATGAAGCCGGAGGCGAAGAGCACGAAGCGCGGCGGCTTGGTGCCGGCCTGCGTGCCGAAGAGGATGCGGGGCTGCTTGCCGCCGCGCACCGGGTGCGGGTGGGCGGCGACCAGCTCGCCGAGGAAGGCGTTCAGCCGGCCCGTGGGGACGCGGGTCTCCCAGCCGGCCAGCGCGGTCTCGATCGCGGGGACCAGCTTCTCCATGTGGCGGCCGGTCTGCGCCGAGACGTTGACCCGCGGCGCCCACGCCACCTGGCCCAGCTCGGTCTCGATCTCCCGCTCCAGGTAGTAGCGGCGCTCCTCGTCGAGGGTGTCCCACTTGTTGTAGGCGACGACGATCGCGCGGCCCGCCTCGACGGCCATGGTGACGATCCGCTGGTCCTGGACCGAGATCGACTCGGAGGCGTCGACGAGGATGACGGCGACCTCCGCCTTCTCGACGGCGGCGGCGGTGCGCAGCGAGGCGTAGTAGTCGGCGCCCTGCTGGAGGTGGACGCGCTTGCGGATGCCCGCGGTGTCGACGAACTTCCAGGTCACGCCGCCGAGTTCGATCAGCTCGTCGACCGGGTCGCGGGTGGTGCCGGCCAGTTCGTTGACGACGACGCGCTCCTCGCCGGCCACCTTGTTCAGCAGCGAGGACTTGCCGACGTTCGGGCGGCCGATCAGGGCGATGCGCCGCGGGCCGCCGATGCCGCCGCCGAAGGACTCGCGCGGTGCCTCGGGCAGGGCCTCCAGGACCTGGTCCAGCATGTCGCCGGTGCCCCGGCCGTGCAGCGCGGAGACCGGGTGCGGCTCGCCCAGGCCCAGCGACCAGAGGTAGGCGGCGTCGGCCTCGCCGCTCGGGCCGTCCACCTTGTTGGCGCACAGCACGACGGGCTTGCCGGCCTTGCGCAGCAGCCGTACGACCGCCTCGTCGGTGTCGGTGGCGCCGACCTTGGCGTCCACGACGAAGACGACCGCGTCGGCGGCCTCGATGGCGTACTCGGCCTGTGCGGCCACGGAGGCGTCGATGCCGAGGACGTCCTGCTCCCAGCCGCCGGTGTCGACGAGCTTGAAGCGGCGGCCGGCCCACTCGGCCTCGTAGGTGACGCGGTCGCGGGTGACGCCCGGCTTGTCCTCGACGACGGCCTCGCGGCGGCCGATGATGCGGTTCACCAGGGTCGACTTGCCGACATTGGGACGGCCGACGACGGCGAGGACGGGCAGCGGGCCGTGCCCGGCCTCCTCGATCGCGCCCTCGACCTCCTCGACGTCGAAGCCCTCGTCGGTGGCCAGCTCCATGAACTGCGTGTACTCGGCGTCGCCGAGCGCCCCGTGGTCGTGCTCCTCGCCCGAGCCCTCGGAGTGGATGTGGTCGTTCATGAAGTCCGTACCTCGTTCATCGTGGTGATCGGTGGAACACCCCTGTACTGGGTGATCCACTACTCAAGTGTCGCCTAGCGGGTGGTGAGCCGCCTGGCGTTTTCCAGGTGCGCGGTGAGCTGCTTCTGGATGCGTTCGGTGGCCTCGTCCAGCGCCTTGCGGGTGCGGCGTCCGCTGCCTTCACCCGCGTCGAAGGGGTCGCCGAAGACGACGTCGACCCGCGAACGCAGGGGAGGCAGCGCTTTTATCAACCGTCCGGGACGGTCGGTACTTCCCAGCACGGCGACCGGGACGATCGGGGCGCCGCTGCGGACCGCGAAGTAGGCGAGCCCGGCGCGCAGCGAGGCGAAGTCGCCGACACCCCGGGTGCCCTCCGGGAAGATGCCCAGCACGCCGCCGTTCTGCAGCACGCCGAGCGCCTGCCCGATGGCCGTGCGGTCGGTGGAGTGGCGGTCCACCTTGAGCTGGCCGATGCCGGTCAGGAAGGGTCCGAGCGGGCCGATGAACGCCTCCTTCTTGATCAGGAAGTGCGTCGGCCGGGGCGCCACGCCCATGACCATGGGGCCGTCGATGTTGTGCGAGTGGTTGACGGCGTAGATCACCGGGCCACTCGCGGGCACCCGCCAGGCGCCCAGCACGCGCGGCTTCCACAGCCCGTACATCAGGCCCACGCCGATGCGCCGCCCGACCTCGGCGCCCCGCGCCGAAGGGACCTCGGTCACTTCCCCGCCCGCTTCTCCTCGACGAGGGTGACGACACACTCGATGACCTGCGGCAGGGTGAGGGCGGTGGTGTCCACCTCGACCGCGTCGCCGGCCTTGGCCAGCGGGGAGGTCTTCCGGGTGGAGTCGGCCGCGTCCCGCTTGATCAGGGCCTCGCGGGTGGCGTTGACGTCGGCGCCCTTCAGCTCGCCGCTGCGGCGGGCGGCGCGGGCCTCCGGGGAGGCGGTGAGGAAGATCTTCAGGTCGGCGTCCGGCAGCACGGTCGTGCCGATGTCGCGGCCCTCGACGACGATGCCGAGCGGCGCGGCGGCGGCGATGGAGCGCTGCAGCTCGGTGATCCGGACACGGATCTCCGGGACGGCGCTGACCGCGCTGACCTTGGAGGTGACCTCCTGGGTGCGGATCGGGCCGGACACGTCCGCACCGTCGACCGTGATGGCGGGGCCCGCCGGGTCGGTGCCGGAGACGATCTCGGGCTTGCCGGCCGCGGCGGCGATCGCGTGCGGGTCGTCGGTGTCGATGCCGTTGGTCACCATCCACCACGTGATCGCCCGGTACTGGGCCCCGGTGTCCAGGTAGCTCAGGCCGAGCTGCGCGGCCACGGCCTTCGACGTGCTCGACTTGCCCGTGCCGGAGGGGCCGTCGATGGCGACAATCACGGCCGGGACGGTCGGGGCGGCGCCGTTTTCCACGAGGGGACACCTTCCTGGTGCGGTGCGGTGGGTGGTGTGCGGGACGCGAGCGCGTCCCGCACAAGGTTACTGGGTCCCCGGAGCCCCTATTACAGCCGTACGAGCTACCCGATCACTGCCGGATGGCCCAGCCCCGGTCCTTGAGGGACGCGGTGAGGACGGCGGCGGCCTTCGGCTCCACCATGAGCTGCACCAGACCCGCCTGCTGGCCGGTCGCGTGCTCGATGCGTACGTCCTCGATGTTGACGCCGGCCAGTCCCGCGTCCGCGAAGATGCGGGCCAGCTGGCCGGGCTGGTCGTCGATGAGGACGGCCACGGTCTCGTAGGCCCGCGGGGCGGAGCCGTGCTTGCCGGGGACGCGGACCTGTCCGGCGTTGCCGCGCCGCAGCACCGAGGCGATACCGGTGCCGCCCTCGGTGCGCTTGTCCTCGTCGGAGGACTGGAGG
Organism: Streptomyces sp. NPDC058534; assembly: GCF_042717365.1. NCBI lineage: Bacteria > Bacillati > Actinomycetota > Actinomycetes > Kitasatosporales > Streptomycetaceae > Streptomyces > Streptomyces sp. NPDC058534. The sequence goes on along the minus strand of NZ_JBHXNW010000082.1, from coordinate 35,192 downwards.
GCGCGCAGGGCCCGTACCGTCTCCTCCAGGTCGGCGGCGACGTCGGTGAGCAGGTCGGCGACCGGGCCCGGGTTCGCGGAGAGGATGTCGATCCACATCCGGGGGTCGGAGGCGGCGATCCGGGTGACGTCGCGGATGCCCTGGCCGCACAGCCGTACGGCGGCCTCCTCGGCGTGCTCCAGGCGGGCGGCGACCATGCTGGAGACCAGGTGGGGCATGTGCGAGACGAGGGCCACGGCGCGGTCGTGGGCGTCCGCGTCCATCACCACCGGCACCGCGCGGCAGTGCGAGATCAGCTCCAGGGCGAGGTTCAGCACCTCGGTGTCGGTGTCCCGGGTCGGGGTCAGCACCCACGGGCGGCCTTCGAAGAGGTCGCCGGTGGCGGCCAGCGGGCCGGACTTCTCGCGGCCGGACATGGGGTGCGTGCCGATGTAGGACGACAGGTCGAGGCCGCGGGCCTCCAGCTCCCGCCGGGGACCGCCCTTGACGCTGGCCACGTCGATGTACCCGCGGGCGGCGCCGCGCCCCATGGCGTCGGCGAGGACGCCGGCCACCAGGGCGGGCGGAGCCGCGACGATCGCCAGGTCGACGGGGCCCTCGGGGGGCACGTCGGTGCCGGCGCCGAGCGCGGTGGCGGTGCGCGCCTGCTCGGGGTCGTGGTCGGCGAGGTGGACGGTGACGCCGCGCTGGGTCAGCGCGAGGGCGGCGGAGGTGCCGATGAGGCCGGTGCCGATGACGAGTGCGGTTCTCACTGGGCGATGTCCTTGCGCAGGGCCGCGGCGGCGCCGAGGTAGACGTGGGCGATCTCGGCGCGGGGCCGGTCGGACTCGATGTGGGCGAGGACCCGGACGACGCGGGGCATGGCGCCCTCGATGTCCAGCTCCTGGGCGCAGATCAGCGGCACGTCGGTGATGCCGAGCCCGCGGGCGGCGGCGGCCGGGAAGTCGCTGTGCAGATCGGGGGTGGCCGTGAACCACAGGCTGATCAGGCTGTCGGCCGACAGGCCGTTGCGCTCCATGATGGCGGTCAGCAGGGCAGCGACCTGCTTGTCCATGTGCCCGGCCTCGTCCCGTTCCAGTTGGACGGCGCCCCGGACCGCTCGTACCGCCACGGCATGCTCCTTGCTGACGTGCGTATCGGTTCTTGGTCCGTCCAGCCTAGTCAGCCCGCCGGGTACCGGCCCGGGGCGCCCGTCCCCTGAGACGCTGGCCCCTGATCGGCACCTCTTCCCGCATCCCTCTCGGAGTGACCCATGAACAACGGCCCGACGCGTCGTACGGCCCTCCTCTCGGCGGGCGCGGCGGCGCTCGCCGTCGGCTGCGGCAGCGGCGACGAATCCGGGGACGCCGAGACCTCCCCGGGGCAGGAGCTGACGACGACGGACGACATCCCGGTGCGCGGCGGCAGGATCCTCGCGGAGCAGAAGATCGTGGTGACCCAGCCGGAACCGGGCGACTTCAAGGCGTTCTCGGCGGTCTGCACCCATCAGGGCTGCATCGTGTCGGACGTGCGCGACGGCACCATCGACTGCGCCTGCCACAACAGCCGGTTCAGTGTCGCCGACGGCTCGGTGGAGCAGGGACCGGCGACCGAACCGCTGCCCGAGAAGCGGATCACGGTGGAGGGAAATTCGGTCCGCCTGGCGTGAGGCGCCCGCGTACGCTCCCCGGCATGGACCCCGAGCTGCTGGTGCGCGACCACACGATCTACGCCTGTGTCATGGGCTCGCGCGCCTTCGGCCTGGCGACGGAGGACAGCGACACCGACCGCCGGGGCGTCTTCCTCGCCCCCACTCCCCTCTTCTGGCGCTTCGAAAAGCCGCCGACCCACGTGGAGGGCCCGGCCGAGGAGCAGTTCGCCTGGGAGCTGGAGCGCTTCTGCGACCTGGCCCTGCGCGCGAACCCCAACATCCTGGAGTGCCTGCACTCCCCGCTCGTGGAGTACGCCGACGCCACGGGCCGTGAACTGCTGTCCCTGCGCGACGCGTTCCTCTCCCGCCGCGCCCACGACACGTTCACCCTCCCCCACGCTCGGCTTCGCTCGCGCGGGCGGTGCCCCCATCGCGCACGGCCAGCGCCGCAAGCTGGACGCCGACGTCCGCACGCACGGCGCCCCGCGGTGGAAGCACGCGATGCACCTGCTGCGGCTGCTGGAGTCCGCCCGCGAACTGCTGCGCACGGGCACGCTCACCATCGACGTCGGCGACCGGCGCGAGGCGCTGCTCGCCGTGAAGCGCGGCGAGGTCCCCTGGCCGGAGGTGGAGAGCCGCATGACGCGTCTGGCCGGGGAGAGCGAGGAGGCCGTCCACCGCAGCCCGCTGCCCGCCGAGCCGGACCGCCGCCGCGTCGAGGACTTCCTGGCCCGCACCCGGCGCGCCTCAGCTCTCCACGGGCCGGCTTCAGCTCGCCGGTCTTCTCGAACAGCCGCCACTGGGTCTGCGCGAACCCCCGGTAGTGGTGGGCGTGATGGCCGGTGAGGACGTCCGGGGCGAGCGCGGCCGGCTCCCGGTGCGCCTCGGTGGTGTGCACGACCAGCGGCGACAGCAGCTGCTCCAGCACATAGCCGTTGCGCCGGAGCATCAGCCGGACGAACTTGCGCAGGTCGTGCGTGACCAGGTCCATCTCGACGCCGTCCCGGTCCCACATCCCGCGACCGGGTCTCCTCCGGCTCGCGCAGCCCGACCAGGTCCGCGGCGGACAACAGGTGGACGCCGCGCAGGTCGACGTCCGAGTCGCGGGACGGGAAGCCGTGGAGGTGGGCGCCGGAGACGGTGGCGAACTCAAGCGTCCCAGAGCGCGCCCAGGGACAGCAGGTCGCCCCGGTACTCGATGCGGTCGGCCCACTCGGCGGGCCAGGCGTCGGCGCCCAGGTGCGCGCCGGCGAACGCGCCCGCGAGGCAGGCGATGGAGTCGGAGTCGCCGGAGGTGCAGGCGCCGCGGCGCAGGGCGGTCAGCGGCTCGTCGACGAAGAGCAGGAAGCAGAGCAGCCCGGCCGCCATGGCCTCCTCCGCGATCCAGCCCTCGCCGACGGACAGGCAGGGGTCGGTCTCGGGCGAGGCGGTGCGCACGGCGTGCTGGAGACGGTCGAGGATCGCCAGGCACTCGTCCCAGCCGCGGGCAATGAAGTGCTCGGGCGTGGGGTCCTGGGCGCGGGTCCACAGATCGCCGAGCCAGCGCTCGTGGTAGCGGCCGCGGTTGTCGTAGGCGTACGAGCGCAGCAGCCCGACCAGACCGGTCGGTTCGGCTCCCCCCGCGAGCAGCCGGACGGCGTGCGCGGTCAGGTCGGAGGCGGCGAGCGCGGTGGGGTGGCCGTGGGTGAGCGCGGACTGCAACTGGGCGGCGCCCGCGCGCTGTTCGTCACTGAGGCCGGGGACGAGTCCTATGGGCGCGACGCGCATGTTGGCGCCGCAGCCCTTGGAGCCGACCTGGCTGGCGTCCTGCCAGGGGCGGTCCGGTCGTTCCAGGAGGTCGCAGGCGCGCAGGCAGGTGTTGCCCGGCGCCCGGTTGTTCTCCGGTGAACGGTTCCAGGCGACGAACTCCTGCCGCACCGGTTCGGTCATACCCTCGGGCGCGAGGACCCCGCGGTCCATGGCCGTCCGCACCCCCTTCCCCAACGCCAGCGTCATCTGCGTGTCGTCGGTGACGAACGCCGGGTCCGGCAGCGTCATCTCGCGCCAGGGGCCGCACTTGGCGAGGATCGACGGGACGTCGTTGAACTCGGTCGGGAAGCCCAGCGCGTCGCCGAGGGCGAGGCCGGTGAGCGCTCCGGTGGCGGCGCGCTTGGTGACGGTGTTCGTGGTCATGCGGGGCGTCCTTCCCGAGGGGTGCGGAGCAGGGGCGGGTGCAGGGTGGTGGCGGGGCCCGCGCGATACAGCGCGGCGGGCTTGCCGCGGCCTCCGGTCAGCCGGGCGGCGCCGGGGACGGGCTCCACGAAACCCGGGGTGGCGAGGACCTTGCGGCGGAAGTTGGGCCGGTCGAGAGCCGTGCCCCACACCGTCTCGTAGACCTGCTGGAGCTCGCCGAGCGTGAACTCGGGCGGGCAGAAAGCAGTGGCCAGGCAGGTGTACTCCAGCCTGCCGCCGAGGCGGGTCCGGGCGTCGGCCAGGATCCGGTCGTGGTCGAAGGCGAGGCCGCGGGCCTCGTCGTACGGCATCCAGCGGGCCTCGGCCGCGTCGGTGCCGGCGTGCGGCTCGGGCGGGTCGGGCAGCAGGGCGGCGAAGGCGACGGAGACGACCCGCATCCGGGGGTCGCGGCCGGGTTCGCTGTAGGTCCGCAGCTGCTCCAGGTGCAGCCCGGTCACGTCCGCCAGGCCGGTCTCCTCGGCCAGCTCGCGCCGGGCGGCCGTCTCCGCCGACTCGTCCGGCAGCAGGAAGCCGCCCGGCAGCGCCCAGCGGCCGGCGTACGGCGCCTGGCCGCGCTCGACGAGCAGCACGTGCAGCGCGCCCGCGCGCAGCGTGAGGACGGCGAGATCGACGGTGACGGCGAAGGGCTCGAAGGCGTGCTTGTCGTAGCCGTGCAGAACGACCCACCCCCTTAATAGTCACTAGGACTATAAAGGGGGTGGGTCGGTCAGGACAACCCTGAGGGGACGCCTAGAGCTCGACCTCCGACATCAGCATCCCGACCTCCGTGTTGGACAGCCGGCGCAGCCAGCCCGACTTCTGGTCGCCCAGCGTGATCGGGCCGAAGCCGGTGCGGACCAGCTGGTCGACGGGGAAGCCCGCCTCCGACAGCATCCGGCGGACGATGTGCTTGCGGCCCTCGTGGAGGGTGACCTCGACCAGGTAGTTCTTGCCGGTCTGCTCGACGACCCGGAAGTGGTCCGCGCGCGCGTACCCGTCCTCCAGCTGGATGCCGTCCTTGAGGCGCTTGCCGAGGTCGCGCGGGATCGGGCCCACGATGTGCGCGAGGTAGGTCTTCTTCACGCCGTACCGGGGGTGGGTCAGGCGGTGCGCCAGCTCGCCGTGGTTGGTGAGCAGGATGACACCCTCGGTCTCGGTGTCGAGCCGGCCCACGTGGAAGAGGCGGGTCTCACGGTTGGTGACGTAGTCGCCGAGGCACTGGCGGCCCTCCGGGTCCTCCATCGTGGAGACGACACCGGCGGGCTTGTTGAGCGAGAAGAACTGGTACGACTGCGTGGCGACGGTCAGGCCGTCGACCTTGACCTCGTCCTTCTCCGGGTCGACCCGCCTGCCCTGCTCCAGCACGATCTCGCCGTTGATCTCGACCCGCGCCTGCTCGATCAGCTCCTCGCAGGCCCGCCGGGAGCCGTAGCCCGCGCGCGCGAGGACCTTCTGCAGCCGCTCGCCCTCCTGCTCGGCGCCGGGGAAGGTCTTGGCCGGCTTGACGGCTGCCTTGCCCGCGTTCCGCTCGGAAGTTCCCGCGTACCGCTCCCGGTTGCGCTCCTCGGCCCGCGTCTCGTACTCGCGGGACGTGGCCGGAGCCGAGCGTCCTCGCTGCTGGGGCCGCTTGGGGCCGCCCTTGGCCCCGCCGCGGGCCGCGCCGCCGCGCCCGGACTTGGGGCCCTCGGGGGAGGCGCCGGGGCCCACGTCGTAGCGGCGCTCCTCGGGGCGGGGCTTCTTCGGCCGGCCGCCCGGCTTGTCGTCGCGGTTGCTACCGGCGCCGCGGTAGTTACCGCGGCCACCACTGCTCCCGCCGCGGCCGCCGCTGTTGCCACCACGGCTCCCGCCGTTGTTTCCGCTGCTGTTCCTGCCGCTGCTGCTTCGCATCAAAGTTCCGTCTTGTCGTCTGCGTCCTCGGAATCCGGGGCGTCCGGATCGAACGACGGGACCCCTTCCAGCGTCTCGGCCTCGATCGCCGCCGCCTCCGGGAGGAAGGGCGCGAGCTCCGGGAGCTCGTCCAGGCCGCGCAGGCCCATCCGCTCCAGGAAGTAGTTCGTCGTCACGTACAGGATCGCACCTGTTTCGGGTTCCGTGCCCGCCTCCTCGACCAGACCCCGTTGCAGGAGGGTGCGCATCACGCCGTCGCAGTTCACGCCGCGCACCGCGGAGACGCGGCTGCGGCTGACCGGCTGGCGGTAGGCGACGACGGCGAGGGTCTCCAGCGCGGCCTGGGTGAGGCGGGCGTGCTGGCCGTCCAGGACGAAGCCCTCGACGGCCGCGGCGTACTCGGGGCGGGTGTAGAAGCGCCAGCCGCCGGCGATCAGACGCAGCTCGAAGCCGCGGCCCTGGACGGTGTACTCGTCGGCCAGCTCCCGCAGGGCGTCCGCGATGCGCCGCCGGGGGCGTTGCAGTATCTTCGCCAGCTGCTCCTCGTTCGCGGGCTCGTCGACGACCATGAGGACGGCTTCGAGTGCGGGCTTGAGGTCGAGGTCGGCGACGCCGTCCGGTGCGCGCACGGCCTCCGTGGTCTGCTCACTCACGTCTTCCACTCCTCCTCGGTCTTCTCCGGCGGCCGGTCGAACTCGTCGGTCACCACCGGCCCGGCGTCCTCGGCACCGCCGGTCCAGCGCACCAGCAGGTCACCGAGCGCGGTCTCCTGGTCCAGCTCGACGGCCTTCTCCCGGTACAGCTCCAGCAGGGCCAGGAAGCGGGCCACGACGGTCAGTGTGTCCGCGGTGTCCTGGACCAGCACGCGGAAGCTGGCCTCGCCCAGCTCCCTGAGCCGGTCCACCACGATCCCGGCCTGCTCCTGCACGCTGACCAGGGGCGCGTGGATGTGCTCGACGTACACCTGCGGCCTGGGCTTGGGCTGCATGGCCTTCACGGCGAGCTTGGCGAAGCCCTCGGGGCCGATGCTGATGACGACCTCGGGCAGCAGCTCGGCGTGGTGGGGTTCCAGGCCGACGGTACGGGGGTAGCGGCGGGCCTCGGCCTCCAGCCGCTCGTTGAAGATCTCCGCGATCTGCTTGTAGGCGCGGTACTGGAGCAGCCGCGCGAAGAGCAGGTCGCGGGCCTCCAGGAGCGCCAGGTCGGCCTCGTCCTCGACCTCGGCGGCGGGCAGCAGGCGGGCCGCCTTCAGGTCGAGCAGCGTGGCGGCGACCACCAGGAACTCGGTGGTCTCGTCGAGGTCCCAGTCGGCCCCCCTCGCCCGGATGTGCGCCATGAACTCGTCGGTCACCTTGGACAGCGCGACCTCGGTGACGTCCATCTTGTGCTTGGAGATCAGCTGAAGGAGCAGATCGAACGGCCCCTCGAAGTTGGCGAGCCGGACCTTGAAGACACCGTCGCCGTCGGTCTCAGAGGAGGCGTCGGCCGGGTCGGTCGCGGCCGAGGACGGGGCGTCGGGGAGCGCGGCCTCCGGCACAGCCACGGGAAGCGCGGCCTCCGGCACGACCTCGGCGGGCGCGGCCTCCGGCAGACCCTCCGACAGCGCTTGAGCGGCGGGCGGCGGGGCCTCGGGGAGCGCGGCCTCGGGCAGACCCTCCGACGGCGCTTGAGTGACGGCCGGCTCGCCGGGCGCCGTGCGGGGCTGCGCGTCCTCCCGGAGGACCGGGGCGGGCGCCGAGGGTTCTCCGGGGCCTCGGCCCAGCGCGCGCCGACGGCCGGCGCGGGGGCCGGGGCTGGAGGCGTCGTTCGAGGTCATGGCCCCCGCAGGCTACCGCTACCGCCCGCGCAACCGTCGTACGAGGATGCTGGCGTCCCCACGGGATTCCAGGTCGGCGAGGACCACGGCGACCGCCTCGCGGACGATGCGGCCGCGGTCGACGGCGAGGCCGTGCTCTCCGCGGAGCACCAGGCGGGCGTGCTCCAGGTCCATCAGCTCCTCGGCGGAGACGTACACGGTGATCTTCTCGTCGTGCCGCTCACGGCCGCTGGGGCGGCGTGCGGCCGCCCTGCCGCGCTTGCGGGGCTGGGCGGCGGCAGAACCTTCCTGCGCGCCCGTGCCCGGCCCGGCGGGCCGTGCGGAGCGCTCCGCGCCCCGGCTGCGCGACTCGCCCGCCGAGCCCGGTTCCGCGTCCGCCGCCGCGTGCTCGGCGCCCTCGCCGTCGCCGCCCTGCGCGGGCACCGACTGCGGCGCGTCCTCGGCGGCGGCCTGGTCGCTCTCCCCCGCCGGCGCCGGCACGCGTGCCTCGCCGCTGGCCGGCCGCCGCGGGGTGGACGCCTGGAGCGCCATCCCCCCTGTCGTACGGAAGAGTTCGTCGGCCCCCGGCAGACTCACTCGGCGTGACACCGGGCGAGCACCTCCCTGGCGAGCTGGCGGTAGGCGGCGGCACCGACGGAGTTGGAGGCGTAGGTGGTGATCGGCTCACCGGCGACCGTGGTCTCCGGGAAGCGGACCGTGCGCCCGATGACCGTGTGGTAGACGTGGTCGTCGAACGCCTCGACGACACGCGCGAGCACCTCACGGCTGTGCACCGTGCGCGAGTCGTACATCGTGGCGAGGATGCCGTCGAGCTCCAGGTCCGGGTTGAGCCGCTCCTGGACCTTCTCGATCGTCTCGGTCAGCAGGGCCACACCGCGCAGCGCGAAGAACTCGCACTCCAGCGGCACGATCACCTTGTGCGCCGCGGTCAGGGCGTTGACGGTGAGCAGGCCGAGCGAGGGCTGACAGTCGATCACGATGTAGTCGTAGTCGTCCATCAGCGGCTTCAGCGCGCGCTGGAGCGTGGACTCGCGCGCGACCTCGCTCACCAGCTGCACCTCGGCCGCCGACAGGTCGATGTTGCTGGGCAGCAGGTCCATGTTGGGGACCGCCGTCTTCAGCAGCACCTCGTCGGCCGCCATGCCCCGCTCCATGAGCAGGTTGTAGACGGTGAGGTCGAGCTCCATCGGGTTGACGCCGAGCCCGACCGACAGCGCGCCCTGCGGGTCGAAGTCGACGAGCAGCACCCGGCGCCCGTACTCGGCGAGCGCGGCACCCAGGTTGATGGTCGACGTGGTCTTGCCCACGCCGCCCTTCTGGTTGCACATCGCGATGATCTTCGCGGGGCCGTGATCGGTCAGCGGGCCCGGGATCGGGAAGTACGGCAGCGGGCGTCCGGTCGGACCGATGCGCTCACGGCGCTGACGGGCCGCGTCGGGCGCGAGCGTGGCGGCGTACTCGGGATCCGGCTCGTACTCCGCGTCCGGGTCGTAGAAGTGCCCCTCGGGCAGTTCGTCGTAGTCGGCGAAGTGGTTGCGGGGCGCGCCACTTCCGTCGCCGGCCATGGCGTTCACGTGTTGGCCATCCATACTCATGTGTGCTGTCAGAGTTGCCTGCGGACTCTGGTGGGCGGCTGCGAAGGAACGTACGGCGACGGAGCCGACAGCCTCGAGATGCCCCGGGCTGTGGGCCCGTGCAGGCATTCCTGGTTGACCACCCCCGGGAGTAAATGTCGACTCATTCACAAGTCGTCTTACCTCCTTGGTGACCAGGGAACTTCTAGACAGGTCAGCGTGGCACCATGCCGACGTTCGGCGACTCTATGGCGTGTCGGCCGTCCGCAGCAACACAATCCGCCGGACCCGGCCCGATGTGTCGGCAATGAAACATCCCTCTGTCAAGGGCGTACGGCCGTCGCACAGCAGGTTTCACCGGTGCGCGAATCGGTTGAAGCGTTACGTTCGAGGCGAGTTGACCGAGAATCGCAAAGTGACCATACACACACGCGGCCGGACCTTGTCGGGCAAGGTCCGGCCGGGTGTGCGGGGTTGACGGCACTTGTTGACGTATCGCCTTTGTGGGTCGCCGACTTAGCCGAGCAGCGTGCTCGGGTCGACGTACTCCAGGCCGTGCGCGTCGGCGACCTCGCGGTAAACGACCTTGCCGTCATGCGTGTTGAGACCCCTGGCCAGCGCGGGGTCGCGGCGCAGCGCCTCGACCCAGCCGCGGTTGGCCAGCTCCACGATGTACGGCAGCGTGGCGTTGGTGAGGGCGTTGGTGGAGGTGTTGGACACCGCGCCCGGCATGTTGGCGACGCAGTAGAAGACCGAGTTGTGGACCGGGAAGGTCGGCTCGGCGTGCGTGGTGGGACGCGAGTCCTCGAAGCAGCCGCCCTGGTCGATCGCGATGTCGACAAGAACACTTCCCGGCTTCATCCGGGAGACCAGCTCGTTGGTGACCAGCTTCGGGGCCTTGGCGCCCGGGATGAGCACCGCGCCGATGACCAGGTCCGCGTCGAGGACGGCCTTCTCCAGCTCGAAGGAGTTGGACATGACGGCCTTGACCTTGGTGCCGAAGATCTTGTCGGCTTCGCGCAGCTTGTTGATGTCGCGGTCGAGCAGGGTCACGTCGAAGCCCATGCCGACGGCGATCTGGGTGGCGTTCCAGCCGGAGACGCCACCGCCGATGACGACGGCCTTGGCCGGGATCACGCCCGGCACGCCGCCCGGCAGCACACCGCGGCCGCCGTTGGAGGCCATCAGGTGGTAGGCGCCGACCTGCGGGGCCAGCCGGCCCGCGACCTCGGACATCGGGGCCAGCAGCGGCAGCGCGCGGCTGGGCAGCTCGACCGTCTCGTAGGCGATCGCGGTGGTGCGGGACTCGACGAGGGCGTCCGTGCACTCCTTGGACGCGGCCAGGTGCAGGTAGGTGAAGAGCGTCTGGTCCTTGCGGAGGCGGTGGTACTCCTCCGCGATCGGCTCCTTGACCTTCAGCACCAGGTCGGCGGTGGCCCAGACCTCGTCGGCGGTGTCCAGTGTCCGGGCACCGGCGGCGACGTACTCGGCGTCCGGGATCGAGGAGCCGACGCCGGCTCCGCGCTCGATGACCACCTGGTGGCCGTGGCGCACCAGCTCGTGCACGCCGGCGGGGGTGATGGCCACCCGGAACTCGTTGTTCTTGACCTCGCGGGGGATGCCGACCTTCACGGGGATCACGGTCCTTGGCTCAGAGGATGGGCTATTACAAGGCATACCCGTTCAAACGCGGGCACACCGGGACAGACCGCAGGAGAGTGTGCGGCAGAGCCAGTCTAATGAAGGCGTTCCCGGTGTCTAGCCTTTCAAAGCATCAATCTTCAGACGATGCGCTACGGATTTCGCAGGCATCTTCGGGATCTTCCCTCAGCATGCGGTCGGCGACACTCCGCTCCAGGCCGGCCGAGGTGGGGTCGCCGAGCCGGTCGAGAGTGTCGGCGAGCCGCAGGTGCAGGGCGGCCTGGAGCCGGACGTCCTCGGCCCGGCGGGCCCACTCGACGGCCTCCTGGCAGGTGCGCAGCGACTCCTCGGGCCGTCCGGCGTACTCCTGGACCCGGGCCAGCTCGGACAGCGCCCGCGCCAGCGCGGCCACGTCCCCGCCCTTGCGGTGTCCGGCGACCGCCGCGCGCCAGGAGCGCACCGCCTCGCCGTAGCGGCCCGCGTAGGTGTGGGCGGTGGCGATACGGCCGTAGATCCGGGCGGCGTCGGCCCGCTCGTCCCGGGCGAGCCGCTGGGCGAGGGCCCGGCCGAACCAGTCGGCGGCCCGGTCGTAGTCCTCCAGCTCCAGGTGGGCGCCGCCCACGGATTCCATCGCGCGGCCGGTGGCATACGGGTCGTTCGCCTCGCGTCCGGCGTCCAGCGCGGCCCGGTAGCGCACCAGGGCCTCGGCGGTGCGGCCGGTGCGGGCGTCGAGGTCGGCCAGGTTCAGCAGGGCCGCCGCCTTCTCCCGGGGCAGTTCGCGGCGCTCCGCCACGTCGAGGACGAGACGGTGGATGCCGTACAGGTCGGGAGCCGCCGCCTGGGTGCCGAAGTGCGCCACCATGGCCCGCACCAGCTGGGACATCAGCCGGCGGGCCAGGGTGTCCAGCTCGCCGTCGGCGACCGCGAGGCGGGCCGAGGCGAGCAGGGTGGGGCGCCGGGCGCGCAGCCAGTCGGCGGCGGCCCTCGGGGTGGGGAAGCGCAGGTCGCGCGGCATGCCCACGAGCTTCTCGCGGGCCTGCGGACTGTCCGTCTCGGTGACCGCCCGGCAGGACTGGAGCAGCCGCACCGTCCGCTCCAGCATCCGGGCGCGGGCCAGCTGCAACTCGGCCGGCCGGTCGTGGGTCTCGGCGAGGCGGGTCAGCCGGGCGTGCAGGCAGGCGGGCACCTCGTACCCGGGCGGTGTGGAGCCGACCTCGCGCAGCAGGCCGAGGCCGACGAAGTCGTCCAGGGTGGTGCGGGCGCCGTTCACCGAGCACCCGGCGAGCGCGGAGGCGGTGTGCGGGTCGACGAGACCGGCCGGGGCGAGGGAGAGCAGGCGCAGCATCCGGGCGGCGGTGCTGGGAAGGGACGCGTAGACGAGGCGGAAGACGCGAGTGAGCGCGGTGCCCTCGTCGCCCTCCGCGTGCACGTGCTTGGCCAGGTCGGCGACGGCCGCCTGGGGCCGGGCCGCGAGCCAGCCGCCGGCCAGAGTGAGCGCGGCGGGCTGGGCCTGGCAGACCTCGACCAGTTGCTCGGCGGCCCGGGGGTCGACGGTGATGCGGACCGAGCCGGTGTAGCGGGACAGCAGTTCCATGGCCGACTTGGTGTCGAGGCCGCCCAGCGTGCAGGGGCGGACGTCCGCGATGCCGGTCAGCGGCCCCTCGGCGACCACCACGGCCAGGCAGTCCGGGGTGTCCGGCAGCAGGGCGTCGACCTGCTCGGCGTCGGCGGCGGCGTCGAGCAGCAGCAGGACCCGGCGGTCGGCCAGGGCGGTGCGGAGCGCCGCGGTGAGGTCGTCCTCGTCGGCGCCGGGCGGGGTGGGACGGTCCAGGTCGGTGAGGAGTCCGCGGGCGGTCCGTCCGACCGGCACGCGGGTGCCGTCCGGTTCGCTCAGCCGGGCCCGCAGCACGCCGTCGGGGTAGTCGTGCGCGACCCGGGCGGCCAGTTCCTCGGCGAGCGCGGTCCGGCCCGAGCCGGGCCGGCCGGCGATGAGCAGCACGCGCGCGCGAGGGGCCTTGCGTCCGGAGAGGGTGTCCAGGCCCGCGCGCTCGATGTCGGCGCGCAGCTCCTTCAACTCCCGGGTGCGGCCCAGGAATGGACTCTCCTCGACAGGATCTTCCGACAGCCGTACGCCGTCCGTGTCCACCGCCTGATCCGTCACGGGCCACACTCCCGATCCCACCGCACCGGCGCCCGCCGGAACCCCGGTTTCGGGCGTTTCCAGAGCCTAGTTCACGCTCTGCGACGTTCCCGGCGGAGCGCGGCGGGCAGGTCCCTCGATCGGATCAACAGATGGTCACACCGCCAGGAGGCGACAGGCGGTCCCGCGTCGGCGCGTCAGGCCTCGAAGGGACGCGCCGGCCACGGCGCCTCGGCCGGACGGAGCGCGTCGAGCCCGTCGCCCCGCTCCGCGGCGATCAGCGAGAGCACGCCCACGACCAGGCAGTTGTTGTGCAGGTCGCCCGCGAGCACGCCGCGCACCAGGTCCGCGACCGGCACCCGGGCCAGCTCCATGTCGGCCTCTTCGTCCTCGACCTCGAAGCGCTCGCCCTCGGCCTCGGAGAGGTTCCGGGCGAGGAAGATCCGCACGGCCTCGTCGCAGCCGCCGGGGGTGGTGTAGACGTCGGTCAGCACCCGCCAGTCCTCGGCCTTGACGTGCGCCTCCTCGTACAGCTCGCGCTGGGCGGCGTGCAGCGGGTTCTCGCCGGGGACGTCGAGGAGACCGGCGGGGATCTCCCACAGCTTCTCGCGCACGGGGTGCCGGTACTGCCGGATGACCAGCACCCGGCCCTCGCCGTCCAGGGCGAGGACGGCCACGGAGCCCGGGTGGACCTGGTAGTCGCGGGTCACCACGGAGCCGTCGGGCATGACCACGTCGTCCGTGCGGACGGAGGTCTTCTTCCCCCGGAAGGGCGTCTCGGTGCCCCGGACCTCCCACTCCTCGGGGGTGTCCTTGATCGTGCTGCCCGTCATGCCTGACCTGCCCTTTCAGACGTACGCGAAAAGCCGGGGCCCGCGCCGTCGAGTGCGCGCGCCCCGGCCACCGTACAACTGGTGTGCTACTTCGACGTCTTCCGCTCGACCGCGGCCCTGACCAGCCCGGCGAAGAGCGGGTGCGGGCGGGTCGGGCGCGAGCGCAGCTCCGGGTGCGCCTGCGTGGCGACCAGGTACGGGTGGACCTCGCGCGGGTACTCGACGTACTCGACGAGCTTGCCGTCCGGGGAGGTGCCCGAGAAGACGATGCCGGCCTTCTTCTCCAGCTCCGCGCGGTAGGCGTTGTTCACCTCGTAGCGGTGGCGGTGCCGCTCCTCGACGTACTCCTTGTCGTCGTACACCTCGCGCACGATGGAGCCCTCGGCCAGCTTCGCCGGGTACATGCCGAGCCGCATGGTGCCGCCCATGTCGCCCTCGCCGGCCACGATGTCCAGCTGCTCGGCCATGGTCGAGATGACCGGGTGGCCGGTGGCCGGGTCGAACTCGGTGGAGTTGGCGTCCGCGATGCCGGCCAGGTTGCGCGCGGCCTCGACCACGATGCACTGCAGGCCCAGGCAGAGGCCGAGCAGCGGGATCCGGTTCTCGCGGGCGTACTGGATGGCGCCGACCTTGCCGAGCACACCGCGGTCGCCGAAGCCGCCCGGGATGCAGATCGCGTCCACGTCCCCGAGCTGCGCCGCGGCGCCGGCCGCGGTCTTGCAGTCGTCGGACGTGACCCACTTGATCTTGACGCGGGCCTTGTTGGCGAAGCCGCCGGCGCGCAGCGCCTCGGTGACCGAGAGGTAGGCGTCGGGCAGGTCGATGTACTTGCCGACCAGGGCCATGGTGATCTCGTGGTCGGGCTTGTGGACACGGTCGAGCAGGTCGTCCCAGGTCGTCCAGTCCACGTCGCGGAACGGCAGGTCCAGCTTGCGGACGACGTAGGCGTCCAGACCCTCGGTGTGGACGACCTTCGGGATGTCGTAGATCGAGCGGGCGTCGGGGCAGGCCACCACGGCGGCCTCGTCGACGTCGCACATCAGGGAGATCTTGCGCTTGATCGCGGTCGGGACCTCGCGGTCGCAGCGCAGCACGATCGCGTCCGGCTGGATACCGATGTTGCGCAGCGCCGCGACCGAGTGCTGGGTCGGCTTGGTCTTCAGCTCACCCGAAGGGCCGATGTAGGGCAGGAGCGAGATGTGGACCACGAACACGTTGTCCCGGCCGACCTCGTGCCGGACCTGGCGGACGGTCTCCAGGAACGGCAGCGACTCGATGTCGCCGACCGTGCCGCCGACCTCGGTGATCACGACGTCGACCTCGTCCGTCGCCATGCGGCGGATGCGGTGCTTGATCTCGTTGGTGATGTGCGGGATGACCTGCACCGTGTCGCCCAGGTACTCGCCGCGCCGCTCCTTGGCGATCACCGTGTTGTACACCTGGCCGGTGGTGACGTTGGCGGAGCCGTCGAGGTCGCGGTCGAGGAAGCGCTCGTAGTGGCCGATGTCCAGGTCGGTCTCGGCGCCGTCGTTGGTGACGAACACCTCACCGTGCTGGAAGGGGTTCATCGTGCCCGGGTCGACGTTCAGGTACGGGTCGAGCTTCTGCATCACGACGCGCAGACCCCGGGCCTTGAGCAGCATGCCGAGGCTGGAGGCGGTCAGCCCCTTGCCGAGCGAGGAGGCGACACCCCCGGTGACGAAGATGTGCTTGGTCGTCGAAGCTGTGCTGTTTCGAAAAGCAGCGGGCGGCATGGCCAAGAGGGGGCTCCCGTGGTCGCGGTCTGGGGTGCGGTGCGCTCGCCCTCCGCCCCGGTATTCCGGGATGTCGGCGGCGGCGCCGTCGCTGCGGTTCCGGGGTTTTTCTCCCACCGGTCCACGGGCTACCAGCGTATCAGCGCCTCGGGGCGGCGGCTTCCGGCCACCCTCCGCGCACGCCCGGACACGCAGGTGGGGGCGTCACACTTTCCTCACCCGGTGGTCACCCGTTCGGCGGACCCGGGTTGCCCGGAGCGGCACACAGATCATCTACGTGCGTCGTATCCTGCTCGGACGTTCGCTGCCGAGCCGGCCCTGGCGACGCGGCACCACCCCTCGCCCGTCACCGCCGGAACAACGAGAGCTCGTCAGTTGGTTGAGCGACAATTGTCGCTTGCGGCGCAGCGTTTGGCTTGACGGCCGGACGACTGCTTTGCTTCATGGCTCAACGACACATGACACACACCCCACACACCCCCCTGACCCCACCCTTGACCGCACTAGCGACCGCCCCCATCGCGGGGTGACGTGGCCGTTCGACTGGAGTTGCACGTGGCCGGGCGCATCGAAGACTACGCACTCATCGGAGACATGCAGACCGCCGCACTGGTCTGCCGGGACGGCACAGTCGACTGGCTGTGCCTGCCCCGCTTCGACTCGCATGCCATCTTCGCCGGTCTGCTGGGCACCGGGGAACACGGCTTCTGGCGGATCGGACCCGCCTGCGCCCCGGGCGCCGAGCCGCCCAGCGCGGCCCGGCGGACCTACCGCGGCGACTCGCTGATCCTGGAGTCCGAGTGGGACACCGGGCGCGGCACGGTCCGGGTGACCGATTTCATGCCGCCGCGCGACGGCGCGCCGCAGCTGATCCGGATCGTGGAGGGCGTCTCCGGCCGGGTGCCGATGCGCTCGGAGCTGCGGATGCGGTTCAGCTACGGCCGAGTGGTCCCCTGGGTGCACAAGCACGAGGGCCGCACGGTGGCCGTCGCCGGGCCCGACTCCGTGTGGTTCGACACGGATGTCGAGACCTACGGCAAGGCGCTGACCACATACGCGGACTTCACCGTCGCGCCGGGTGACCGGATCGCGTTCACCATCTCGTGGGAGCCCTCGCACAAGGAGCCGCCCCCGCTGCCCGAGCCCGAGCAGGCCCTGGAGGCCACCGAGGACTTCTGGCGCGACTGGGTCGACCACTGTACGTACCACGGTCCCTACCGGGAGGCCGTGGTCCGCTCCCTGATCACGCTGAAGGCCCTGACGTACGCCCCCACCGGCGGCATCGTCGCCGCGCCCACCACCTCCCTTCCGGAGGAGATCGGTGGCGTCCGCAACTGGGACTACCGCTACACCTGGCTGCGGGACGCGGCGATCACCCTGTCCTCACTGCTGCGCACCGGTTACCGCGAGGAGGCCCGCGCGTGGCGCGAGTGGCTGCTGCGCGCGGTCGCGGGCGACCCGGAGAACCTCCAGATCATGTACGGCATCGCCGGTGAGCGGGAGCTGGGCGAGGCGGAGCTGGACTGGCTGCCGGGCTACGAGAACTCCACCCCCGTCCGGGTCGGCAACGGCGCGGCCCACCAGCTCCAGCTGGACGTCTACGGCGAGGTCACCGAGGCCCTGCACCTGGCCCACATGACCGGCCTGGCCCGCAACGACTACGCGTCGGTGCTCCAGCTGAAGCTGATCCGCTACCTGGAGGACCACTGGCAGGAGCCGGACGAGGGCATCTGGGAGGTGCGCGGCCCGCGCCGCCACTTCGTGCACTCCAAGGTGATGGCCTGGGTCGCCGTCGACCGCACGATCAAGCTGATCGAGTCCGGCGACGCCGACGGCCCGCTGGAGCGCTGGAAGCAGTTGCGCGACGACATCCACCGGGACGTGTGCGAGAAGGGCTACGACAAGGAACGCAACACCTTCACGCAGTCCTACGGCTCCCAGGAGCTGGACGCCTCGCTGCTGCTGATCCCGCAGATGGGCTTCCTGCCGCCGGACGACAAGCGGGTCATCGGCACCATCGAGGCCATCCAGCGGGAGCTGTCCACGTCGGACGGGTTCATCCTGCGCTACCCGACGGACGGCAAGGACGAGGGCGTCGACGGCCTGCCGGGCGACGAGGGCGCCTTCCTCGCCTGCTCGTTCTGGATGGCGGACGACCTGGCGATGATCGGCCGGGTGGACGAGGCCCGCAAGCTCTTCGAGAAGCTGCTCTCCCTGCGCAACGACCTCGGTCTGCTGGCCGAGGAGTGGGACCCGCGCCTGCAGCGCCAGGTCGGCAACTTCCCCCAGGCCTTCAGCCACGTGCCGCTGATCGACACGGCACTGCGGCTGACGGCGAGCGGGGCGTACGGGGGCTAGCGGGGCATACGGAGGCCGGCGGGGCGTACCGAGGCTGACGCGGCACGGCGGCGGGCAGGACCGGGTCGTTCAGCCCGCCAGCGCCGTCAGCGTCCGTTCCCCGCCCGGGTCGCCCGCGCGGTGGCCGGTACCAAGGCGATCTCGTCCAGGCCTGCCTGCGGTTCACGACGAGCGGGGCCCACGGAGGCTGAGGCCGCGGCGGTGGGCCGGACCCCGGTGTTTCAGCCCGCCAGCGCCGTCAGCGTCCGTTCCCCGCCCGGGTCGCCCGCGGTGGCCGGAACCAGGGCGATCTCGTCCAGACCGGCCTCGGCGTACTCGTCCATCCGCGCCCGCACGGTGTCGAGGCCGCCGAGGAGGCCCACCGTGGCCGCCGCCTCCGTCGGCAGCGCGCGCAGCAGGGTTTCGGGGTCGGCGCCGGTACGGGCCGGCGCGACCGCCTCGCCGAAGCCGGCCGCCTCGAACATCTCGCGGTAGCCGGGCACGGTGAGATAGCCCACGACGCTGCGCATCAGCTGGGTGAGCGAGGCCGGGTCGGGGTCGACGGCGGCGGGCACCCACGCGGCCAGCGTCGGCGGGGTGCGCCCCGCCTCTTCGGCCGCCGCGAGCAGCTTGGCGCGCAGTACGCGGACCTGCTCGGGCGAGACCACGTCAAGGAGCATCCGGTCGGCGTACCGGGCGGCGACGGCGATCGCGCGGTCGCCGAAGGCCGCCACGGTGAGCGGGCCGCCCGGGGGCCGGTGCCGGCGAGTGAACCCGCTGCCGGGCACGACGGGCTCTCCGGGCGCCCCGTGGAGCAAGTCCCGCAGGGCGGCGGCGGTCTCCTCCAGCACGGCCGCCGGCCGCTCGCGGACCCTGCCGTGCACGCCCTCGACCACGCGCTTGCTGGACGTGCCGAGGGCCACGCCGACCGGCCGTCCGGTGACCGAGGCCACCGACGCGGCGCCGCGCGCGATGCCGTACGGATCGCGCACCGACACGGCGACCGGCCCGGCGGTGAGCGCGATCCGACCGGTGCCGGCCCCGACGGCCGCGGCCAGCACGAACGCGTCCCAGGTCGGTCCCTCCCCCAGCCACACCTCGGGATAGCCCAGCCGGTCGGCGCACACCGCCACCCGCAAGGGCTCGTCCAGGGAACTGTCGTCCTCGCGTGCGGCGGCCACCACCGTGATCTTCATACCGGGTGCCCTACCCGGCTGCCACGCGGCCAACCGGGTGTCCGCGGCCCGCGGATGTCCCGGGCGGGCGCCTGCGGGTAGCGTCCGGCTCATGGACAGCGGCAGGAACAGCGGATTCGACACCCAGGGCGCCGGGATCACCGTGCAGCGGGCACTGGAGCTGCCCGGGCTGCGCAGCGGCCTGCCGGAGATCCTGGCGGGCGCCGACCGGCTGCACCGCACCGTGCGCTGGGTGCACGCCGGCGAGGTGCCCAACATCGCCTCGCTCCTCAAGGGCGGCGAGCTGCTGCTGACCACGGGGTACGGCCTGGGCACCCGCCCCGCCGAGCAGCGGGCGTTCGTCCGCACGCTGGCCGAGCGCGGCATCGCGGCCCTCGTCGTCGAACTGGGCCCGCGTTTCGCCCGGCTGCCCGCGGCCCTCGTCGACACCGCCCGGACGGCCGGGCTGCCGCTGGTCCAGCTGCACCGCGAGGTGCCGTTCGTGACGGTCACCGAGGAGATCCACACCGAGATCGTCAACGGCCACTACGCGCTGCTCCAGCGGGCCGAGGAGGTGCACCGCCGGTGCACCCGGGCCCTGCTGGGCGGCGGCGGAGTCCCCCAGGTGCTGGGCATCCTGGCCGACTTCGGCGACAACCCGGTCTTCCTGGAGACCACCGACGGCCGCCTGCTGTACGCCGCCGGGTCCGGGCCCGAGGGGGCCGACCCGCTCCAGGTGTGGGAGGGGCTGCGCGGCCCGCAGAAGGACGCACCGCCGCCGGCCGGCTCGGTCCTGGTGGACGTGCCCGGCGGCGGGCCCGGCGCCGGGTCGGTGCGGGCGCGGCTGGTGCTGCTGCCGGTGCGCTCCCCGCTGGCGCCGGTGCACCGGATGGCGGCGGAGCGGGCGGCGGGCATCCTCGCCGTGGTGCTGATGCAGGCGCGGCAGGAGGAGGAGCTGGCCGCGCGCGGGCGCGGCGACTTCCTCAGCGACCTCGCCGAGGGCCGGATCACGGCGGAGGACGCTCCGGCCCAGGCTCGCGTCCTGGGCTTCAAGCCGGGCGACGGTCCGCTGCTCCCGGTGGTGATGCGGCTCGGCGACGCCCTGTCCCCGGCCGGCGGCGGCTGGGCGGTGCTGGCCCGCGCCGTCGCCGAGGAGCTGGCGTCGGTGGGGGTGCCGGTGCTGCTGGGCGTACGGCCGGTGGAGGGCCGGGTGCCGCTGCTGCTCGGGCTGCGTTCGGAATCGGAACGGGCGGCGGTCGCGGACCGGGTCGCCGCGGCGCTGCGGGCGGGCGCGGAGCGGGCCGGGATGCAGCGGCCGGGGGCGCAGCCGCCCGTCGTGGTCGTCGGGATGGCCGGCGGCTGGGCCGCGGCGTCGGCGGGCCTGCGGCACGCGGCGGAGACGGCGACCGCGGCGCAGGGGCTGACCGACCGGCCCTGGTACGACGCGCGGCGCCTCGACATCGACCTGCTGCTGTGGCGGCTGCGCGACCATCCGGACCTCGCGGCCTTCGTGGACCGGGCGATCGGCCCGCTGCGCGACCACGACGACCGCTCGAAGCCGCCGCTGCTGCCCACGCTCCAGACGTACCTGGCGCACGCCGGCCGCAAGGCGGAGACGGCACGCGAACTCCACCTCAACCGGCAGACGCTCTACAACCGGCTGGCACGGATCGGGGAGTTGCTGGGCACGGACCTCGACGACCCGCAGACCGTACTGGCGCTGAGCCTGGCTCTGCGCGCCCGCCGGCACGTGCCCTGAGCCGGGCCTAGAGCAGCGGTGTGGGCTGGGTCAGCTCGTCGTAGACGCTGAGGACCTGGGCGACGGTCTCGTCCTCGGTCGGCCAGGTGGCCGCCTGCCGCGTGCCCCGCTCCCGGAGTTCGTCCCGCCGGCCGGGGTCGTCGAGCAGGCGGACGACGGCGTCGGCGAGTCCTTCCGCGTCCCCGGCCGGGACGAGTTCGGCGGCGTCGCCGACGAGTTCGGGGATGCCGCCCACCTCGGCGGCGACGAGCGGCACGCACGCGTGGAGCGCCTCCTGGGCGAGCACCGAACGCCCCGTCTCCCGGCGGGCCGGCAGCAGCGCGAGGTCGGCGGCCGCCAGCAGGTCGGGGACGTCGTCGCGGCGGCCGGCGAGCAGCACCGGCAGCCCCTCGCTCTCGATCCGCCCCTGCAGCTCCCCGCGCAGCGGTCCCTCCCCCGCGACGACGACCAGCGGTACGGGATCCAGACGGCGCCACACACGCGCGGCGTCGAGCAGGACGTCGTACCCCCGGTGCCACTCCAGGGAACCGACCGCGACCAGCAACGGGCGTTCCACCGCGCCGAGTTCGGCCCGGAGTTTCGGGCGCAGCCGGTCGGGGTCCTCGGGTCCGGCCGGGTTTCCCGGTCGGACGGGGAGCGCCACGGGGCCGAGCCGGGCGTCCCGCGCGCCGGTGCGCCGGGCCCCGTCGACCAGCCCCGAGGTGGTGCCGAGCACGACGGTGGCGGCCTTCATCACCCGCCGTTCCAGCGCCCGCAGCAGATGGGCGCGCGCTCCTTCGGCGTGCGCGCGGTCGTGCCAGGTGACGACGAGCGGGGTGCGCACCCGCCGCCCGCCCAGGGCCAGCACCGCGCGGAAGGAGGCGTGCAGTCCGTGCGCGTGCACCAGGTCGGCGTCCGCGCACACCGCCCGCAGCGCGGCCACCGAGACGGGATCGCTGCTGCGCGGCACGTGCACGTGCTCGGCCCCGGTGCCCGTGAAGTCGTAGGTGCACTCCGCATCGGAGGGGGCGCACACCGTGACCTTCACGCCCCTGGCGACGAGCCCCGCGGCCAGAGAACGCACGTGCGCGCTGCTGCCGGCGTTGCCGCCGCCCAGCACCTGCACGGTGCGCAGCGGCGACTGGCCGTGCGGTGAGTGGCTGCTCACGGGGGTCACCTGGCCGGGGCTCCTGGTTCGGCGGGGGTGGGTCACGAAGAACGTACAGAACGATGGTGCGGAGGATGTGCGCCGCGCGTCCTCCCGCGCGTCACACCGTCAAGGATGCCAGGCCGTACGGGTGTTCCGGGAACGACGGCCGCCGCGTGCGGTCGACCACCGGGGCAACGGAACGGCACCAGTTCACTCACACGAGTGAGCGGCGCGGTCCGGCCGCGCGCTCACCGCGGACCGCCGCGGCCACGAGCGCGACCGCGTGCGCGGCGACCATGGCCCGCCCGCCCGCGGTCACCACCGCGACCCCGAGGGCCGCGCCCAGCGCGTGTGCTCCGGTGTCCCCGAGCATGGTGCGCTCGGCGACGTCGTCGGGCAGCACGGCCGCCGCCGCTCCCATGGCGACGGCCGCCGTCTCCGCCCCGGGGCCCGCGCGCAGCAGCCCCGGCGCTCCGAGCGCGAGGACCGCCGCGCACGCCCGGCCGGGGCGTACGTCCACGAGGTTGACGAAGTGCGCGGCCCCGGCGATGACGACACCGGCCAGCAGCCGGTCCAGGGGCCGTTGCTTCAGCATCGCCCCCGCGGCGAGCGCGGCCGCGGAGATGCCGAACAGCTTGACCGCCCCGCCGGTGACCTCGCCGTCCCGCAACGCCGTCAGATGCGCCCGGAACCCGCGCCGGGAGTCGCCGGCGCCCGCCACGTCGTCGTAGGCCCCGCAGGCACCCGCCGCGAGCACGGCGAGCCCGGCGGCGGGCCGCACCCTCGCCGTGCCGACCGCCGCCGCCAGGGCGCAGGCGGGCCCGGCGTACAGATCCACCGTCCGCCCCGCGTGGTTCTCGCGCTCCCAGCGTTCCCGGCCGCCCGGCGCCACGGCGCGCAGCGCGGTCAGGCCGGTCCGCGCGAGAGCGGCGGCGAGGGCGAAGGAGGCGGTGCGGCCACTGCGGTTGATCATCCGGACACCCTACGGGCGTCCGAGACCCTGCCTCTACGCGTCCGCACGAGCGGTTTCGAGCAGTTCCTCCGCGTGTGCCCGTGCCGTCTCCGAGTCCTCCTGGCCGGCCAGCATCCGGGACAGTTCACGGATCCGCTCCTCGCCCTCCAGGACCTTCACGCCGGAGCGGGTCACGGACCCGTCGTTCGTCTTCTCCACCAGCAGCTGCCGGTCGGCGAACGCGGCCACCTGCGGCAGATGCGTGACGACCACGACCTGCGCGCTCTTCGCCAGCCGCGCGAGCCGCCGGCCGATCTCCACCGCCGCCCTGCCACCGACACCGGCGTCGACCTCGTCGAAGAGGTACGTCGGCACCGGGTCCGTGCCCGCGAACACGACCTCCACGGCCAGCATCACGCGCGACAGCTCACCGCCGGACGCGCCCTTGGCGATCGGCCGCGGCGGCGCCCCCGGGTGCGGGGCGAGCAGCAGCTCGACCTCGTCGGCGCCCGACGGCCCGTACGCGACCGCGCGTCCGCCGACCTCGACGCCCTCCGGGTCCTCGGTCTGCCGGATCTCGAACGACACACGCGCGTGGGGCATGGCGAGCGAGGCCAGCTCGGCGGTCACCGCGGCGGCGAACCGCTCGGCGGCCTCCGTCCGCGCGTCCGACAGGGCCTGGGCCAGCCCGCCCAGTTCCGCCCGCAGCGCGTCCCGTTCGGCGGTCAGTTCGCCGATCCGCTCGTCGTCGCCGTCCAGCTCGGTCAGCCGCGCGACACTCAGCTCGGACCAGGCGAGCACGGTGGCGACGTCCTCGCCGTACTTCCGGGTCAGCGCGGTGAGCGCGGCCCGCCGCTCCTCGACCGCGGCGAGCCGCAGCGGATCGGCGTCCAGGTCGTCCGCGTACCCCGCCAGTTCCCCGGCCACGTCCCGCAGCAGGATGCCGACCTCGCCGATCCGCTCGGCGAGCGCTGCCAGCGCCGGGTCGTGCGACCGTACGGCGTCCAGGGCGCGCTGCGCGCCCGCGACGAGGGTCGCCGCGTCGACTCCCTCGGGGTCCTCGGGGTTGCCGGCCAGGGCGGCGTGGGCGGCCGTGGCGGCCGACGCGAGTGCCTCCGCGTGTCCCAGCCGCTCGGCCTCCTCCGCCAGCTCCACGTCCTCACCGGCGCGCGGCTCGACGGCCGCGACCTCGTCGAGGCCGTAGCGCAGCAGGTCGGCCTCCTGGGCGCGCTCACGCGCGCGGGTGGTGATCTCGTCCAGTTCGGTGGCGACGGCCCGCAGCCGCCGGTAGGCCCCGGCGTACTTGTCCAGGGGCCCTGCGACCGCGTCGCCCGCGTACCGGTCGAGCGCCTGCCGTTGCCGGGACAGTTTGAGCAGCCCCTGCTGGTCGGTCTGCCCGTGCACGGCCACCAGTTCGTCGGCCAGCTCGGCGAGCATCCCCACGGGCACGGACCGCCCGCCCAGATGCGCCCGCGAGCGTCCCTCGGCGGACACGGTACGGCTGATCAGCAGCGCCCCGTCGTCCAGCTCGGCCCCCGCCTCCTCGGCCCGGACGGCGGCAGCGGCGCCCCCGGGCACGGCGATCCGTCCCTCGACGACCGCGCTCTTCGCCCCGATCCGCACCAGCGCGGCGTCCGCGCGTCCGCCCAGCAGCAGGCCGAGGCTGGTGACCACCATGGTCTTACCGGCACCCGTCTCACCGGTGACAGCGGTGAACCCGGGCGACAACTCGACCACGGCGTCGTCGATGACTCCGAGCGACCGTATCCGCATCTCCTCAAGCACGGACACGACCTTACGAGGTCCGAGCCGGGGAGTGCGACCGGCCCGCCTTTGTCACCCAGGGGAGTGGACGCGCCCCTTCAGGGGCGCGGGGAACTGCGCGAGAACCACACACAACCCGCACACGCCACGCTGCCCCGGCCCTACGCCGCTAATGCGGAGCTCCCCGCCACCCGGAAACCGGCAACGCAAACTTCGCCACCAGCCGGTCGGTAAATGACGCGTGGTGCAACCGAGCCAAGCGCACCGGCACCGCCCCCCGCCGAACCTCCACCCGCGCACCCGGCGGCAACTCCACCGTCCGCCGCCCGTCACACCACAACACCCCCGGCGGAACATGAGGCAGCACCTCCACCGCGAGCACGGAATCCGGCGAGGTCACCAACGGCTTCGCGAACAGCGCGTGCGCACTGATCGGCACCATCAGCAGCGCCTCCACCTCGGGCCACACCACCGGCCCGCCGGCGGAGAACGCGTACGCCGTCGACCCGGTCGGCGTCGACAGCACGATGCCGTCGCAGCCGAATCCGGTCACCGGCCGCCCATCGATCTCCAGCACGACTTCCAGCAGCTTCTCGGCGCCGGCCTTCTGCACGGCGGCCTCGTTCAGCGCCCAGTCGGTGTGCACGATGTCGCCGTTGCGGTGCACGACGACGTCGACGGTCATCCGCTCCTCGACCTCGTACGCCCGGCTCACCACCCGGTCGACGACCTTGTCGAGGTCGTCCCGCTCGGCCTCCGCGAGGAAGCCGACCCGCCCGAGGTTGACCCCGAGCATCGGCACGCCGGAGGCGCGGGCGAACTCGGCGCCGCGCAGCAGCGTGCCGTCGCCGCCGAGGACGATCAGCAGCTCGCACCCGTCGAGGCACTGCGGAGTGGCCTCGCCGACCAGCTCGACCTCACCCGGCAGCGGCAGGTCACACGCCTCGGCCTCCAGGACCCGTACCCCGATCCCGGCCCGCAGCAGCCCCTTGACCACCAGCTCCGCGCTGCGGATGGCGGCGGGACGCCCGGTGTGGGCGAGCAGGAAGACAGTACGAGCTCGGTTCTGTGTCAACGCGGCCCCTCCGCCACTGCACGGTCAACGTCGGCCGGGTCCAGTGCGCCGGCCCCGGCCCGCAGCCACAGAAAGTACTCGACGTTCCCGGAGGGACCGGGCAGCGGACTGGCGGTGACCCCCTTCACACCGAGTCCCAGTTCCCAGGCCCGGTGGGCGACCCCCATCACGGCCTCGGCCCGCAGCTGCGCACTGCGTACCACTCCCCCGCTGCCCAGCCGCTCCTTGCCCACCTCGAACTGCGGCTTCACCATCATCACCAGGTCGGCGTCCGGCCGGGTGCACCGCGCCAGGGCGGGCAGCACCAGTCCGAGCGGGATGAAGGACAGATCCCCCACGACAAGATCCACGGGCTCCCCATCGATCGCTTCGAGCGTCAACTCGCGTACGTTCGTACGGTCCTTGACGGTGACGCGTTCATCCTGCCGGAGACTCCAGGCGAGTTGTCCGTATCCCACGTCCACGGCGACGACGTGTGCGGCGCCCGCGCGCAGCAGTACGTCGGTGAAGCCGCCGGTGGAGGCGCCGGCGTCCAGCGCGCGGCGTCCCTCGACGGCGAGGCCCCGCGGCCCGAACGCCGCGAGGGCGCCGGCGAGCTTGTGGCCGCCGCGCGAGACGTAGTCGGGATCGCCGTCGTCGTCGGTGACCACGATCGCGGCGGCCGTCTCCACCTGCGTGGCGGGCTTGGTCGCGACGGTCTTGCCGACGGAGACCCGCCCGGCGGCGATCAGCTGGCTCGCGTGCTCGCGCGAGCGCGCCAGCCTGCGGCGGACCAGCTCCGCGTCGAGACGGCGGCGTGCGACTCCTGCCACGTTCGGTTCAGCTCCTGTTTTGGTACGGCGATGGGGGCGCCGGGGGTCCCGGGCGGGCGTCGAGCGCGGTGAGCGCGTCGCGCAGCCCCCGGTGTACATCCTCGTACACCTCGACATGTCCGTCCGTGGCCAGGTGGTCGGCGTCGGCCAGCCGCGCCAGCCGGGCGTCGACCTCGGCGTTGCCGGTCGGGGTGCGGGGGAGGCCCAGCGGGGAGGGAGCCGCGGGCTCGTACCCGGACTCCGCCTCCTGGGGCTCCGGCCCCGCCCCGTTCTCCTGGACCGCCGGCTCCGGTACTGCGTCGCTCATGCCCCGACGCTACCGCGTACCGCTGGGGTACGGTTCGTCCCGATGGCGACGACTGAGGAGTGCCGCGCCGCACTCGACAAGCTCTCGGACAGCATGCGGGGCGCCGAAGGGGACGTGCGGTCCGCCGCCGCGCTGGACCGCTCGGTGAGCTGCCACATCACCGACCTGGACGTCACCTTCGCCGGACGCATGGCGGACGGCGGTATCGACGTGCGCGAGACGCTGGTGGGGCCCCCGCGCGAGAAGGCCGAGATCAGGCTGGCGATGACCGGCGACGACCTGGTGGCGCTGGTCGCCGGCGAGCTGAACTTCGCCAAGGCCTGGGGCTCGGGCCGGGTGAGACTGGAGGCGGGCCTGCGCGACCTGTTCCGGCTCAGGAAGCTTCTGTAGCCGCCACCTTCTGAGCCGCCTTGCCGAGCTGCGTACCCCCCGCGCCCCGCGCCTTGCGCGCGGCCGGCACCACCAGCGGCGTACCCGTCTCCGGATCGTCGATGACCTGGCAGCGCAGCCCGAAGACCCGCTCGACGAGATCGGCCGTGACAATGTCCCTCGGCGCGCCCTCGGCGATGATCTCCCCCTCGCGCAGTGCGATGAGGTGGGTGGCGTACCGGGCGGCGTGGTTGAGGTCGTGCAGGACCGCCACCAGCGTGCGGCCCTGCTCCTCGTGCAGCTCGGCGCACAGGTCGAGGACGTCGATCTGGTGCTGGATGTCCAGATACGTCGTCGGCTCGTCGAGGAGCAGCAGCGGGGTCTGCTGGGCGAGCGCCATGGCGATCCACACACGCTGGCGCTGACCGCCGGAGAGCTCGTCGACGTAGCGCTCGGCGAGTTCGGAGATCCCGGTCTGCGCCATGGACTCCTGGACGACCCGCTCGTCCTCGGTGGACCACTGCCGCAGCAGGCCCTGGTGCGGGTAGCGGCCGCGGCCGACGAGGTCGCCGACGGTGATCCCGTCGGGCGCGATGGACGACTGGGGCAGCAGGCCGAGGGTCCGCGCGACCTGCTTGGCGGGCATCGACTGGATGACCGACCCGTCGAGGAGCACCCGGCCCTGGGTGGGCTTGAGCATCCGCGACAGGGCCCGCAGCAGGGTGGACTTGCCGCACGCGTTCGGGCCGACGATCACGGTGAAGGAGTTGTCGGGTATCTCCACCGACAGGTGCTCCGCGATGACCCGCTGGTCGTAGGCGAGGGTGACGTTCTCGGCGGTCAGGCGGTTCACGTTGCTCCTTTGGTTGTTAGGGGGTGTCGTTCGGATCACGTCGCAGACGCGGGGTCTTCCACGCCCACCTGCGGCGTTGTCGTCACTCGCCGACTCCCCCACGCTCGGCTTCGCTCGCGCGGGGGGACCCCCATCGCGTCGCCCGCCGCGGCAGCGGCTGATGTCAGCGTCTCCTCCGCCTTGCATCTGGACGCGCCAGACCCCGCTCACCGGCGCTGAAAGGAACCGCCGATTTCCTGCAACCTGATCCGACCGACACCCCCTAAGCCCGCTGCGGGCACCGGTGCCGGCGCTCATATCCGGCCCGCCTTGCGCTCGGTGACCAGCAGCCACAGCAGATAGACGCCGCCGAGTACGCCGGTGACCACGCCCACGGGCAGCTGGTCGGCGCCGAAGGCCCGCTGCGAGATCCAGTCGGCGCTGACCAGCAGGGCGGCGCCCATGCACAGGGACGGCAGCAGGTTGGGGCCGGGCGAGCGGGTCAGACGCCGGGCGAGCTGCGGCGCGGTGAGCGCCACGAAACTGACCGGGCCCGCGGCGGCCGTGGCGGCGGCGGTGAGCAGCACGGCGGCCACCATCAGCAGCCCGCGCACCCGCTCGACGCGCACGCCGAGGGCGTACGAGACGTCGTCGCCCATCTCCATCATCCGCAGCGCCCGTCCGTTGGTGAGCACGAGCGGCACGAGCACGGCGCACAGCGCGAGCAGCGGCCAGACCTGGTCCCAGTCACGGCCGTTGAGAGAGCCGGTCATCCAGACGACGGCGCGGGAGGCGTCGACGATGTCGGCCCGGGTGAGGAGGTAGCCGTTGACCGCCGTGACGATCGCGGACACGCCGATACCGACCAGGACCAGCCGGTACCCGTGCACCCCCCGCTTCCAGGCGAGCAGGTAGATGGCGGTGCCGGTCACCAGGCCGCCGGCGAGCGCGCCGAAGGTGACCTGGGCGGAGCTGCCGGAGAACAGGACGATCATGGTGAGCGCCCCGGCCGTCGCCCCCTGTCCGAGTCCGAGCACGTCCGGACTGCCGAGCGGGTTGCGCGAGATGGCCTGGAACAGCGCGCCGCCCACCCCGAGCGCGGCGCCGACCAGCAGTCCGACCAGGACCCGCGGCAGCCGCAGTTCGTTGACGATGAACTCCTGGCCGGCGTTGCCCTCGCCGGCCAGGGTCCGCAGCACGTCGGCGGCCGGTATCTCGAAGTCGCCGGTGCCGATCAGCACCACGCTCGCGGCGAGCGCCACGACCAGCAGCAGGGCGACGACGACCACGGCCCGCACGTCGAGGCGGAACGACAGGCCACCCGGGCCACGGACGGATCGGTTGCTCTTCGCGGTCCTCGCGGTCTTCGCGGTCTTCGCGGTCTTCGCGGTCCTCACAGCTGGGCCGTCCTCCGCCGTCGTACGAGATAGATGAAGACCGGCCCGCCGAGGACGGCGGTGACGATGCCGACCTGCAGCTCCGCGGGCCGCGCGACGATCCGGCCGAGGACGTCCGCGCCCAGCAGCAGCACGGGCGACAGGATCGCGGCGTACGGCAGGATCCAGCGCAGGTCGGGCCCGGTGAAGGAGCGGACGATGTGCGGGACCATCAGGCCGACGAACACGATCGGCCCGCAGGCCGCGGTCGCCGCCCCGCACAGCACGGTCGCGGCGAGCATGGACAGCGCCCGGGTGCGGTTCAGGTTGGCGCCGAGGGCCTTGGCGGTGTCGTCGCCCATCTCCATGGCGTTGAGCGGCCGGGCGAGCGCGAGCGCGAGGATCGTGCCCACGCCGAAGAACGGCAGCACTTCCATGATGGTGTCGTTGGTCGCCGAGGCGAGCGAACCCACCGTCCAGAAGCGCATCCTGCCCAGCGCCGCGTCGTCCATGATCATCACGGCTTGGAGGTAGCCGAACAGCGCGGCGCTGATCGCGGTGCCGGCCAGCACCAGCCGCACCGGCGTGGCCCCCCGGCTGCCGCCAAGGAACCAGACCAGCGCGCCGACCCCGGCCGCACCGGCGAAGGCGAACCAGACATACCCGGTCAGCGAGGTGACGCCGAAGAAGGTGATGGCCGTGACGACCGCGGCCGAGGCTCCCGCGTTGATGCCGAGCAGTCCGGGGTCGGCCAGCGGATTGCGGGTGAGCGCCTGGAGCACCGCGCCCGCGAGGCCGAGCGCGGCGCCGGCCAGCAGACCGAGGACGGTCCGCGACTGCCGCTCGCCGACCACGACGTCGCCGTAGGTGCCCGAGTCGTGGAACAGACCGTGCCAGACCTGCGCCAGGGACAGGTCCTTCGCACCGATCGCGATGCTCGCCAACACGATGGACACCAGCACGGCCACGGACACGGGCAGCCCTGCGGCACGCAGGACACGGCGCTTGGCGGGCGGAGCGGGGGCGGTCTCCGCGCGCTGTTCGGGGGGACTCTCGACCAACACGTTGGTTAGGCTAGCCTACCCTGCCAAGCGATCACGATCCCGTGGCGCGCGACCGTCGCCCGTCCCGGCGGCTCACCAGCCCAGCCGTGCCAGCGCCTTCCCCGAGTCCAGGCCGCACCCTTCCTCCCCGCCGGCCGTCCAGGCCGCCGCGCACAACGCGCGCAACCCGTCCAACGCCTCGCCCTCGCCCTCCAGTGCCAGCCGCTCCTCGCCCGCCGTCGCCGTCCAGCCGCCGCAGCGGAATCGGCCGTCCGCCTCCCCGGTGACCTCCGGCTGCCCGGTGAGCAGTCCGCGCAGATCCGCGTCGACGTACGTCGGCCGGTGCCGCGGCGGTGCGGACAGCAACTGCGCTCCGTCGGTCACGCCGGTCAGGACGAGCAGCGAGTCGACCTCCCCGTTGAACGCGCCCTCGATGTCCGTGTCCAGCCGGTCCCCGACCACCAACGGCCGCCGCGCGCCGGTCCGCAGGATCGTCTCCCGGTGCATGGGAGGCAACGGCTTCCCCGCGACCTGCGGCTCGGCGCCGGTCGCGATCCGTACGACCTCCACCGCCGCGCCGTTGCCCGGGGCGATGCCCCGGGCGCCCGGAATCGTCAGGTCGGTGTTGGACGCGTACCAGGGCACGCCCCGCGCGATGGCGTAGCACGCCTCGGCGAACCGCCCCCACGGCAGCTCGGGCCCGCCGTACCCCTGCACCACGGCCGCCGGGTCGTCCCCGGCGGACTCCACCGGTTCGAGGCCGCGTTCACGCAGCGCCACGCGCAGCCCTTCGCCCCCGATGACCAGCACCCGCGCGCCCGACGGCACCTGTTCGGCGATCAGCCGGGCCACCGCCTGGGCGGACGTGATGACGTCGGCGGCGTCCGTCGCGATCCCCAGCTCGGTCAGGTGCCCGGCCACCGCGTCCGGCGTCCGCAGCGCGTTGTTGGTCACGTACGCGAGGTGCATGCCGCCGTCGCGGGCCGTGGCGAGCGAGTCGACCGCGTGCGCGATCGCGTTCCCCCCGGCGTAGACCACGCCGTCCAGGTCGAGCAGCGCCGTGTCGTACGCCTCGCTCAGGTGCCGCCCACTGCCCGCGGGCCTCGTCCTGACGCTCCGGCTCATTGCACATCGCTCCTCGTTCGACGCCTTTCCCCCGATCATCCCCCATGCCACCGACAGACGTACGATGCCGGGATGAACACTGCAGGTCACCCGGAAGCAACGGCGCACCGGGGCCTGGAACTCACGCCGTTCCGAGGCCTCCGCTACGACCCCGACCGGGTCGGCAGCCTGGCCGCCGTGACGTCCCCTCCCTACGACGTCGTGGTCCGCCCCGACGGCCTGCTGCACCTGGAGTCAGCCGACCCGCACAACATCGTCCGCCTGATCCTGCCCCAGGCCGCCACTCCGGAGGCGCGCCACCAGCAGGCCGCCCAGACCCTGCGGCGCTGGCTGGCGGAGGGCGTCCTGACCACCGACCCCGAACCGGGCCTGTACGTCTACGAACAGCGCGACGGCGACGTCCTCCTGCAACGCGGCATCATCGGCGCCCTGCGCGTGTCGGACCCCGCCGAGCGGGTGGTCCTGCCGCACGAGGACGTCATGCCGCACGTCGTCGCCGACCGCGCGGCGCTCATGCGCGCCACCTGGACGAACCTCGAACCCCTGCTGCTGACCTACCGCGGCGACGACACCACGTCCGCCACGACCGCCCTCGTGGAACGCACCGCCGAACAGCCGCCGCTGCTCGCGACGACCACGGAGGACGGCTACCGCCACCGGCTGTGGTCGGTCACCGACCCCGACACAGTGGCCCGGGTGGGTACCGAGCTGGCACGGCACCAGGCCCTCATCGCGGACGGCCACCACCGCTGGGCGACCTACCGCACCCTCCGCGCGGAGCACCCTTCCCCCAGCGCGTGGGACCACGGCCTCGTCCTCCTGGTCGACACGGTGCGCTATCCACTGCGGGTCCGCGCCATCCACCGCCTGCTGCACGACCTCTCCGTGACGGACGCCGTCGCCGCCCTGGACGGCCACTTCCACGTCCGCCGCCTGGAGACCCCGCTGGCCGAGTCCCTGGACACCTTGGCGAGGGCGACCGACGCGGGCAACGCCTTCCTGCTCGCCGGCGACGGCGCCTTCCATCTCGTGGACCGACCCGAACCCGGCCTGCTGGCCCGCACGGTCCCCACCGACCGGCCCGAGGCCTGGCGCACGCTGGACGCCACCGTCCTGCACACCACACTCCTCGCCCACGTCTGGCACATCCCCGACGACTCGGCGGCCCACATCTCCTACATCCACGACACGGCGGCCACGGTCGAGAAGGCGGAACGCGACGGCGGTACGGCGGTGCTGATGCACCCGGTCCGCGAGGAGGTCGTCCGCGACCTGGCCCGGCAGGGCGTCACGATGCCCCGCAAGTCGACGTCCTTCGGCCCGAAGCCGGCCTCCGGTCTCGTGCTGCGCGCGCTCGACGCGTAACGCGAAAGGGGCGGGGCCCGAAGCACGGGGCCCCCCCCCCCCGTGGAACGGCGGGCGGGGAGGCCGCCGGGGCGCCGGCGGCAGCCGGCGGGACCAGGAGCGGGTACCCCAACGGCCGGGCGCGC
>NZ_JBHXNW010000082.1:0-2151 GCF_042717365.1 Streptomyces sp. NPDC058534 | reverse complement strand
GGACCTGGACGGCGCCCTCGTCACCCCGGCGTTCACCGACGCACATGTGCACACCACCGCGACGGGGGGGGCCCGCCCCCCGCGCGCGCACGCCCCGGCCCCCCCCCCCGCCGCGCGCCGCCGCCCCCGCGCCCCCCCCCCTCTCATGTCACGTCAGTCCTTGTCGCCGTCCTTGTCGCCGTCGGCCTCGTCCTGAACGGACGTGGTCTCCCGGTCGCCCCCGGCCTCGTCCTCACCCTCGTCGAGGGCGTCCACGAAGTCCACGCCGTCCAGCTCGGCCAGCCGGTCGGAGGCGTCCGTGCTGCCGTCCCGGTCGGACTCCACGGCCTTCGCGAACCACTCCCGCGCCTCCTGCTCCCGGCCCGCGGCCAGCAGCGCGTCGGCATAGGCGTACCGCAGCCGCGCGGTCCACGGCTGTACGGAGCTGGAGGCCAGTTCGGGGCTCTGCAGCGTCACGATGGCCGCGTCCAGCTGCCCCAGGTCGCGGCGGGCGCCGGCCGCCACGAGGCGCATCTCGACCTGACCGGCCTTGTCCAGCTTGTGCACCTCGGGGGTGCCGGCCATGTCCAGCGCCTTCTCCGGCCGGCCGAGCCCACGCTCGCAGTCGGCCATGACCGGCCACAGCTCCACGGACCCGGTCATCCGCCGCGCGGCGCGGAACTCCGCCAGCGCCTCGCTGTACTTCTGGCTGGCGTACGCGGCGAACCCGGCGGCCTCCCGCACGGCGGCGACACGGGACGCCAGCCGCAGGGCCACCCTGGAGTAGCCGTACGCCGCCTCCGGGTCCTCGTCGAGCAGCCTGGCGACCATCACCAGGTTCCTGGCGACGTCCTCCGCGAGCGTCTTGGGCAGGCTCTGCAGCTCCTGCCGCACGTCCTTGTCGATCTCGTCGCCGGTGACCTCCTCGGGGATCGGCAGGCGCTTGATCGGCTCCCGGTCCCGGTCGCGGTCCCGCTCCTCACGGAAACGGCCACCGCCACCGCCACCGTGCCGGTCGTCGCGTCCCCGGAAGCCTCCGGGCCGGCCGCCGCGGTCGTCCCGCCGGGGCCCACGCCCACCGCGGTCGTCCCGGCCGCGGAATCCACCGCGGTCGCCCCCACGGCTGTCGTCCCGACGGAAGCCACCCCGGTCGCCCCGGTCACCCCGGTCACCCCGGTCGTCGCGACGGTCATCACGCCGGTCGTCCCGACGGAAGGCGGGACGGTCACCGCGGTCGTCACGACGGAACGGAGGACGGTCGTCACGACGGTAGGACGGACGATCACGGCGGTCGTCGCGGCGGTCATCACGGCGGTCATCACGGCGGTCGTCTCGACGGTCATCACGGCGGTCATCACGGCGGTACGAGGGACGGTCATCACGCCGGTCATCACGCCGGTCGTCACGGCGGAACGTGGGACGGTCACCGCGATCGTCGCGACGCGGTCCACGGTCCCGATCATCCCGACGCGCGTACCCGCCACCCCGGTTGTCATCACGGCGATCGTCACGGCGATCGTCACGCCGGTCGTCTCGACGGAAGCCACCCCGCTGGCCGCCCCGGTCATCGCGGCGGTACGAGGGACGATCGCCCCGGTCGTCACGGCGCTCGTCACGCCGGTCGTCACGACGGAAGGCAGGGCGATCGCCACGGTCGCCGCGGTCGTCACGGCGGAACGAGGGACGGTCGCCGCGGTCGCCACGGTCATCACGACGGAACCCGCGGTCACCGCCCCGATCGCGGTCATCGCGACGCGGCCCGCGGTCACGGTCGTCCCGGCGGAAGCCGCCACCGCGCTGCCCGCCCCGGTCATCGCCCCGACGGTCGTCACGGCGGAACCCGCCACGGCCACGGTCGTTGTCGCGACGGAAGCCGCCACGGTCGCCGCGGTCACCACTGTCCCGGCGCCGCTGATCGCGCTCCGGTCGGTCGTCGGGAGAGTTGGTGGACATCGGGTGACTCCTGTCTTCGGTACTGCAAGTCATTCTCGCGCAGCCGGCTACCCGGTGCGCCCTGGAAAAACGAAAGGACCCCTGGTCCCCAGCTGAACGCTGGGGACCAGGGGTCCTTCCCAAAGATTGTTCGGCGGCGTCCTACTCTCCCACAGGGTCCCCCCTGCAGTACCATCGGCGCTGTAAGGCTTAGCTTCCGGGTTCGGAATGTAACCGGGC
>NZ_JBHXNW010000081.1:0-39553 GCF_042717365.1 Streptomyces sp. NPDC058534 | reverse complement strand
TGATGGGGTAAGGCTCCCAGTAGACGACTGGGTTGATAGGCCGGATCTGGAAGCACCGTGAGGTGTGGAGGTGACCGGTACTAATAGGCCGAGGGCTTGTCCTCAGTTGCTCGCGTCCACTGTGTTGGTTCTGAAACCACGAACAATCAGACCTGTGTTGGTCACCGGGTTGGTTGTCTGTTTCATAGTGTTTCGGTGGTCATAGCGTAGGGGAAACGCCCGGTTACATTCCGAACCCGGAAGCTAAGCCTTACAGCGCCGATGGTACTGCAGGGGGGACCCTGTGGGAGAGTAGGACGCCGCCGAACAATCATTGTATGAAAGCCCCGCACCGGGAACGGTGCGGGGCTTTCTGCGTTTATGAGGGCCTCACCAGTTTCGTGTCGTAGGCCAGGATTACCGCCTGGACGCGGTCGCGGGAGCCCGTCTTGGACAGGATGCGGCCCACGTGGGTCTTCACCGTCGACTCGGCGAGGTGCAGGCGCTCCGCTATCTCCGTGTTGGTCCAGCCCTGGCCCATGACCCGCAGGATCTCGGTCTCGCGGTCGGTGAGGGAGGCCAGGCGGGAGTCGAGGGAGTCGAAGGAGCCGTCGGGCTCGGCGGAAGCGTCCGGCAGGTGGTGGACGTAGGCGTCGAGCAGGCGGCGGGTGAGGCCGGGGGCGACGACCGCGTCGCCCGTGGCCACCGATCGGATGCCGGCGAGCAGCTCCTCGGGCTGGGCGTCCTTGACGAGGAAGCCGGAAGCGCCGGCGCGCAGGCCGGAGTAGGCGTACTCGTCGAGGTCGAAGGTCGTGAGGATGAGGACCCGGGTGCGGCCGCCGGTCGCGACGATGCGGCGGGTCGCCTCGATGCCGTTCAGGCCGGGCATGCGGACGTCCATGAGTACGACATCGGGGTGGAGTTCGGCCGTCAGGCGGACGGCCTCGGCGCCGCCCGGCGCCTCGCCCACGACCGTCATGTCGTCCTGGCTCTCCAGGAGCATCCGGAAGCCGAAGCGCTGAAGGGGCTGGTCGTCGGCGATGAGGACGGTGGTCACTGCGGGATTTCCTCCGGTAGGTGCAGGTGGACGCGCCAGCCCCGTTCGGGGTGCGGGCGTGGGCCGGCCTCAAGTGTGCCGCCGTACAGGGACGTTCGCTCGCGCATGCCGGGCAGGCCGCGACCGCCGCGGCGGGCGGGGGGCGGGGTGGTCAGTCCCGTGTCGGTGACGGTGAGGGTGACGGCGCCACCGGCCTCGTAGGAGAGGTCGATGTGCGCGGTGGCGTCGGGGCCGGCGTGCTTGAGGGTGTTGGTGAGGGCCTCCTGTATGACGCGGTAGAGCGTGAGCTGGCGGCCTTCGGGGAGCGTGGCGCGGCCGTTGATGCTCGTACCGACGGGGAGACCCGCCCGGCGGACGCCGTCGAGGAGTCGGTCGAGGTCGGTGAGGGCGGGCTGCGGGGCGAGTTCGGCGGCCGGGGGGCCGTCCTGTTCGTCGTCGCGCAGGACGTCCAGCAGGCGGCGGAGTTCGGCGAGGGCCTGGCGGCTGGTGGTGCCGATGGCGTCGAGGGCCTGGGCGGCGCGCTCGGGGGACTTGGCGGCGGCGTACCGTCCGCCGTCGGCGAGGCCGGTGACGACGGAGAGGTTGTGGCCGATGATGTCGTGCATCTCCCTGGCTATGCGCGCCCGTTCGGCGGCGGCGGCGAGCCGGATCTGCTGGTCTCGTTCGGTCTCCAGGCGGTGGGCGCGGTCCTCCAGGACCTCGGTGTGGTCGCGCCGGGTCCGGGTGGTGATCGCGATGAGGGCGACCACGCCGATGGACAGGAGAATCGCCCCGACCTGCTGGTGCCAGGAGCCGTCGTCGCCGTACCGGGCGACGGTGACGAAGGTCGGGGCGGTCACCACAGCGGTCACCCACCACAGGGCGCGCAGGGGGCGGCGCAACGTGATGTGGAAGACGAGGACGAGCTGGAGCAGGGCTGCCTGGAGGGTGGCGCCGGTCCAGGCGTTGACGAGGTCCACCGGGGCCATGAAGAGGAGCACGGCCACGGGGTGGGTACGGCGCCAGAGGAGGGGGACCGAGAAGGCGAGGCTCATGGCGATGACGAGGCCGCCGGGCACGTCGAGGCTGTGGGTGTTGTGGCGCCAGCCGCCACTGGCGTAGTCGGTCAGCGCCGCGATGACCCAGAAGGCGGTGAAGTGCAGGTCCCACACGAGCGGACGGCGTCGGTCGAAGGCGCCTAGCCGCCGGGTGAAGCGCTGGACGTGCTCGGTGAGGGGTTCGGCCGCTCGGTGTTCCGGGGCGGGCTTCACGGGCTCCATTCGACCATGGTCGGGGGCGGGCGCACGGGGTGCGTCGGTCCGGGGGCCGTATATGAGGTGTGGGGCGTAGTACCCGGGTATTACGGTGGCCGCCATGAGTGCCTCGGTCCCTGGTGACTACGTGATCCGCTCCATACGCGCCGACGAATGGCCCGCCGTGAAGGAGCTGCGCCTGCGCGCGCTGCGGGATCCGCTGGCGCACCTCGCGTATCTGGAGACGTACGACGACGCGGCGGCACGGCCGGACTCCTTCTGGCAGGAGCGGGCGGCCGGAGGTGCCGAGGGTGCGTCCGGGGCGCAGCAGATCGTCGCGGAGGGGCCCGGGGGGCTGTGGCTCGGCACGTTGACCGTGCTGGTGGAGGAGGCCGGGACGACGGACTGGGCCGGGTTTCCCGTGGCGCGGACGCAGGGGCACGTCGTCGGGGTGTTCGTGCGGTCCGAGTGGCGGGGGAGCGGGCTGACCAAGGCGCTGTTCGCCGCCGGCCTGGAGTGGGCGTGGGCGAACGGCGCGGAGCGGGCGCGGCTCATCGTGCATCCGGACAACGCGCGGGCGCAGGGCGCCTACCGGAACGCGGGGTTCGTGCCGAGCGGGCGGACGGTGCCGCTGGTGGTCGGGCCCGGGGACCACGAGCTGGAGTTCGTGCTGGAGCGCTGACGCGGAACTCCTACACGGGGAGTTCGTCGTGGGGCCAGCGGGCGCGGCCCTGTTCGCGGGAACGGAGCAGGGCCAGGGTCGGCATGCCCCGGTCCGCACCGGTGGCCAGCAGCTCCGGGAGCTGGGGAAGCGGGGCCACGGCGGCGACGTCGTCCAGGACGAGGGTCAGTGGTGGGTCGAGGCGACCGGAGGATGACCGTTCGGCCATGCGCCGGCCGCGCTCGACCACGCTGGAGACGAGCGCCGTCAGCAGCGGCATCGCGCCGGGGCTCGTGCGAGGGTCCTCGATGGATTCCCCCACCACGTAAAGGGTGCCCTGTTCGTGGACGAAGGAATCCAAGGCGAGGGCATCACTTCGGTTGGGAGTGCAGGCCTCGCGGATGTTGACCGTGGAGAGGGCCGCGAGGGCCCGGGTGGTCAGTTGCTGGGCCATGTCCCGGCGTTCGGGGTGGGCGGTGAGGGCCCCTTCGAGTTCGCCCGCGGAGCCGGGTGCGGCCTTGGGGTGGGTACGGAGGACGCGTACGGCGTCCTGGATCTGGAGGCCCTGGGACCAGCGGTGGACGTGGCGGATGGTGCGGCCGTCGATGGCGGCGGCGTGGAGGTAGCTGCGCAGCAGGAGTTCGGCGGTGTCGCTGACGGCCTGGTCGAGGCGGGCGGTGGGGCGGATGGGGGCGAGGAGGGCGGCCGCTCTGGTCGTGGCCGTCTGTCCGTCCTCGCAGCCGGCGGTGGGGGACCAGTGGAGGCGGGCGGGCGTGTCGCAGCGGTGGGTGGGGTCGTACAGGTGGACCGGGCCGAGTTTGGCTCGGGCCTCCTTGGTGTCCGACCAGAGGGCCGGGTTGGAGGTGATGACGAGGGCTGCGCCTTCCGCGTCGCGGAGGGTCTGGGTGGCGGCTGAGTGGCGGGTGTCCGGGGGGCCGTAGTGCACCGCGCCTTCGGCGCGGTTTGTTTCCGACCCACCCACCCGTTTGCCGTCGGCCACAGAAGTGAGGGGCTGCACCTCCGGGACCGTCTGCTGCTCCGGTGCCCTGGGGACCGGTACTTCGTGCACCGGCTCCCGCGTCGGCTCGGGCTCCGGCTCCCGCTCCCGCACGGGCGTCGCCGTCGCCTCCGCACGCCGTCGCTGTCGTACCGCCCTCCACCGGGCCACCGTGCCCATCACGAACACGGTCAGGACGACCAGCACCATCACCTGGCCGATGAACAGCCCCCAGAACAGCCCGTACCCGGAGAGTGCGTTCTCCGGGGTGTCCGGCCAGGCGCTGGGGATGTCGTGGGGCTCGGCGATCAGCTCGCGCATGGCCAGGGGGGTGCCGGTGAAGGTGACACCCGGGGGCCAGGAGCCGTGGGCGAACAGGGCGGACAGCCCGGTCGCCGTCCACACCAGCAGGGTCATGCCGAGGAGGAAGGCGAGTATGCCGACCAGCAGGCCGTCCGGGATGCCACCCTGGGCGGGCCGCTGGTCGCGGTGGTCGTCCGGTCTCATGCGTCCGGTGCCTCTCCGTCTCTCATGCGTCCGGTCCTTCCCCGTGTTCCTACGCCACCGTCGATTCGGACGAGTCGCCGATGTGCTGCTCCATGAAGGCCGCCGCCCGTTCCTCCGCCTCCAGTTCGGCGGCGCGCAGGGCGTCGTCGCCCAGGTCGGCGGAGGACTCGGTCATCGCGCGGTCGGTGAAGACCAGGGGGCGTTCGGTCTCGGTGATCAGGTGTTTGACCACCTGGACGTTGCCGTTGACGTCCCACACCGCGATGCCGGGGGTGAGGGTGGGGATGATCTCCACGGCCCAGCGCGGCAGGCCGAGGACGCGTCCGGTGGACCGCGCCTCGTCCGCCTTCTGGGCGTAGATGGTCCGGGTGGAGGCCATCTTGAGGATGGCCGCGGCCTCTCTGGCGGCCGCGCCGTCGACGACGTCCGACAGATGGTGCACCACCGCCACGAACGACAGACCGAGCCGCCGCCCGAACTTCAGCAGCCGCTGGAACAGCTGCGCCACGAACGGGCTGTTGATGATGTGCCAGGCCTCCTCGACCAGGAAGATGCGCTTCTTCCGGTCGGGGCGGATCCAGGTGTGCTCCAGCCAGACGCCGACGATGGCCATGAGGATCGGCATGGCGATGGAGTTGCGGTCGATGTGGGAGAGGTCGAAGACGATCAGGGGGGCGTCGAGGTCGATGCCGACCGTCGTCGGGCCGTCGAACATGCCGCGCAGGTCACCGTCGACGAGGCGGTCGAGGACCAGCGCCACGTCCAGTCCCCAGGCCCGTACGTCGTCTATGGCGACGTTCATCGCCTCGGCTGACTCCGGCTCGGGGTGGCGGAGCCGTTCGACGATGTCGGTGAGGACGGGCTGGCGTTCGACGATGGTCTCGTTGACGTAGGCGTGCGCGACCTTGAGTGCGAAGCCGGAGCGCTCGTCGAGGCCGTGGCCCATCGCGACCTCGATGATCGTCCGGAGCAGCGCCAGCTGGCCCGTCGTCGTGATCGCCGGGTCGAGGGGGTTGAGGCGGATGCCGTGGTCCAGGGCGGCCATCGGGTCGAGGCGGATGGGCGTTATGCCCAGCTCCTCGGCGATGAGGTTCCACTCGCCGACGCCGTCCTCGCCCTGGGCGTCCAGGACGACGACCTGGCGGTCGCGGAAGCGGAGCTGGCGCAGGACGTACGTCTTCTCCAGGGCCGACTTGCCGTTGCCGGACTCGCCGAGCACCAGCCAGTGCGGGGCGGGGAGTTGCTGGCCGTAGAGCTGGAAGGGGTCGTAGATGTAGCCCTTGCCGGAGTAGACCTCGCGGCCGATGATCACGCCGGAGTCGCCGAGGCCGGGCGCGGCGGTCGGCAGGTAGACGGCCTGGGCCTGGCCCGTGGAGGTGCGGACGGGGAGGCGGGTCGTCTCCACCTTCCCGAAGAGGAAGGACGTGAAGGCGTCGGTGGCGACGGACAGCGGGTCCCGCATCTGGCTCAGCCCCTACCTTCGGATGCCGGTGGCGAACGGAAGTGTGTTCACGAAGGCGCGATGGTGCTCACGGTCGCACCACTCCAGTTTCAGGTACGACTTCCCGGCCGACGCCCTTATGGTCCGCTTGTCGCGGGCCAGGGCTTCGGGGGTGCGGGAGGAGACGGTGATGTAGCCGACCAGGTTGACGCCGGCCGCGCCGCTGGCGAGGTCCTCGCCGCGCTGGTCGAGGCGGCCGTGGGCGGCGATGTCGCGCGGGTCCACGGTCCGGTTCATCTTGGCGGCGCGGGACGCCTCGGCGTCGTCGTTGGTCTTCTCGGTCAGCATGCGTTCGATGGCGACCTCGGTGGGTTCGAGGTCCATGGTCACGGCGACCGTGCGGATGACGTCCGGGGTGTGGACGAGGAGCGGCGCGAGGAAGTTCACGCCGACCGGGGTCATCGGCCACTCCTTGATCCAGGCGGTGGCGTGGCACCAGGGCGCGCGGGTGGAGGACTCGCGGGTCTTGGCCTGGAGGTAGGTGGGCTCCATGGCGTCCAGTTCGGCCGGCCAGGCGTTGCGCTTGGTCATCGCCTGGATGTGGTCGATGGGGTGGTCCGGGTCGTACATGGCGTGCACGAGGGAGGCGAGCCGGCCCTGGCCCAGCGGCTGGCGTACGCGGATGTCGGCTTCCTGGAGGCGGGAGCAGATGTCGGTCAGCTCGCGCGCCATCACGACGGCGAGGCCGGCGTCCCGGTCCAGCTTGCGCCCGTTCTGCGGGCGGGCGGCGCGGGCCATGGCGTTGGCCTCGGCGGCCAGCTCGCGGTTGTAGTGCATGCAGGCGATGAGGTAGGCGCGGTGCTGCTCGCTGCTGGTGGACACCATCGACTGGAGCTGGTCGTACGACTGCTGCAGCCAGGGCAGCGCCCTGACGTCGCCGCGCTGGGAGACGTCCTTGGCGTGCGCGTCGGGGTCGGCCGGGAGGGTGCGGGCCAGCATCTGGATGCGGGTGACGAAGCCGTCGCCGTTGGCCACGTGCTTGAGCAGGGTGCCGAAGCGGTCGACGAGGGCTTCCTGGTCCTCGGAGTCGCGCAGGCCGACGCCGGGGCCCTCGATCTCGATGGCGGCGGTGACGGTCTTGCGGTCGGCGTGCAGCAGTACGGCGATCTCGTCGGGCCCGAAGGGCGCCGCCAGCCAGCTGATGCGGCCGATGCCGGGCGGCGGGCCGACCTCGATCTCCCGCCCGTCGATCCGGGTGCCGGCCTCGATGGCGCCGGAGCGGTAGGTGGTGCCGTTGCGCAGCGTCCGCTTGAAGCTGCGGTTGATCTCGAACCACTTGTAGAACGTCCGGTGCTTGTACGGCACGTAGACGGCCGCCAGCGCGAGCATCGGGAAGCCGCAGAGGAGCACGATGCGCAGGGTGAGGAAGGGGACGAGGAGCCCGCACATCATGCCGAGGAAGGCGCCCACGACGATCAGCGCGATCTCACCGGTCTCGCGGTTGCGGCCGACGATCGCGTTCGGCCGGGCGCGGCCGATCAGATACGTACGGCGGGGCGTGACCGGATGGGACACGTGGGACTCGGTCGTCAACGCCCGTCACCTCCTGTGCTCTTGCTGTTGCGGGTGTTGCTGGCGTGGGGCGTGTTCACCGGGCTGCCGGAGCGCGGTGCGGGTGCGGCGGAGGGGACATGTCCGCCGCCGCCGTTCGAGGGGCGCGAGCTGTGCGCGGCGACTCCGCCGGAGGCGGGGTTCGAGGGGCGGGCGGCCGCGGATGACGAGGACTGGCCGCCGCCGTCGCCGTTGTTGCGGGCGCTGTGGGTTCTGATGCCCTGGGCGACGAGGTTCGCCGGGGAGCTGATCACCGCGGCGGCCTTGCCCTCGGCGCCCTGCATGATGCGGTTGTTGCGGCCGTTCGCGATCTCGTCGCCGAAGCCGGGGACGAAGCGGTAGATCATCGCCGAGGCGAAGATCGCGAGCAGGATGATGGAGAGGCCGGAGACGACGGCGGAGAAGGCGTCGGGTCCGTCGTCGGCGGACAGGGCGCCGGCCAGGCCCAGCACGATCACGACGACCGGTTTGACCAGGATGACGGCGATCATGATGCCGGCCCAGCGGCGGACGTGGCCCCACAGGTTCTTGTCGACCAGGCCGGCGTAGACGACGGTGCCGAGCAGGGCGCCGACGTAGAGCAGGGCGGCGCGGATGACGAGTTCCAGCCAGAGGACTCCGGCGGCGAGGATCGACACCAGGGAGACGACGATCAGCATGATCGGTCCGCCGCCGATGTCCTCGCCCTTCTCCAGGGCGCCGGAGAACGTCCCGAAGAACGTGTCCGTCTGGTCGCCGGTGGCCTTGGCGAGGACTTCTGTCACGCCGTCGGTGGCCGAGACGACCGTGTAGAGGATCAGCGGCGTGAACGCCGACGCGAGGACGGTGAGCCAGAGGAACCCGATGGCCTCGGAGAGCGCGGTGGTGAGCGGGACGCCGCGCACGGCTCGCTTGGCGACGGCCAGCAGCCACAGGATGAGCGTGAGGATCGTCGACGCCGCGAACACGACGGCGTACTGCTGGAGGAACTGGGGGTTCGTGAAGTCGACGTTGGCGGTGTCCTGCACGGCGGCGCTGAGCTTGTCGACGGTCCACGAGGCGGCGTTGGCGCAGCCCTTGGCGAGGGAGGAGAGGGGGTCGAGGGTGGCGGTGGGACTGTAGTCGCTCCCGCCGGCACCTCCGGTGGATCCGCCGGCGCCTTCGCCTCGTTCGCAGTAGTCCTTGGCGGGGCCCACGATGAGATCGCAGTTGTCGTCCGACGAGGTCGGCGACGGCGTGGGTGCGGCGACGGCGCGGGTGGCGAGCAGCACGGCCGTGGCCTGTACGGCGGTCAGCGCGGCGGCGACCTTGAGTACGCGGCGCGGGTTAGCGGGCATACGTGAACCCTCCGTACTCCTGGACGGCCTTGGACATCTCGTCGGCGCTGGAAGCCTTGTTGTCTCCGGGGACCGGCGCGGGGCCGTCCTTCTGGGAGAAGGACTCGACCTTCCAGTCGCCGCCCGCCCAGCGCAGCTGCAGGGTCATGGTGAACCAGTCGCTGCTGACGGGGTTGGTGGTCTTCTCGCCCGCTGTGCCGAACACCCCGGTGCACCAGACCTCCACGGTCGCGGAGGCATCGGTGTACTGCGTGGCCTTTGTGCCGATCGGCATGGTGCGCGACACGTAGGTGCTGCCACGCGTGGCGTTGCCGTTCGCGTCCAGGCCGATGGAGCTGAGGAACTGTTTGCTGTAGGCCTTGTCGAACTTGTCTCCGAGCGCGGACTGCTTCTCGGCCACG
This sequence comes from Streptomyces sp. NPDC058534, assembly GCF_042717365.1. Lineage (NCBI taxonomy): Bacteria > Bacillati > Actinomycetota > Actinomycetes > Kitasatosporales > Streptomycetaceae > Streptomyces > Streptomyces sp. NPDC058534. Next base: position 30,351 of record NZ_JBHXNW010000081.1, on the reverse strand, counting down.
AAGACCTGCCGCACGATCTCGTCACGCCGGGCCGGTTTGAGGATGTCGGCGGAGACGAGAGCCACCGCGTAATTCGCAGCCGCGCTCTGCGCACCCTGGTCGTCGTGGGCGAAGCCCGACTGGACTGGCTGGGTGCCGGAGGGGGCCGTTGCCGAGGTCTTCGGGTTGCCGGCCGCCGCGTCGTCGTCCGGGGATGCGGAATCGTCTCCTCCACGGTTCGCGAAGGCGATCGCCGCGATGAGGAGGACGACGACGCCGACCACCGTGACCAGGCTCCGTGAGGACGCGCGGCCCCCGCGCCGCGGCCCGGCGTCCACGTCGGGCAGTCTGGTCCGTGTCTGACCGGTACCGCCGTAACCGCCGGAGGACTGGTGGTCGTCTCCGAGACTCATGCCGCGTACGCCCCCTCGACGTCGTGCCTGCCGTAGAAGTACGACGGTAGCCGTGCTGGTTCCCGCGCGGGCGCGGTGTGGTGACTCGACATCAGGGAAACGCAACCTCAGCCGGTTGGCACGACGGGCGGGTGGGATGGGGGAGACAGGGACCGTTGGGAGCCGGGCTACACGGCCATCCCGTACACGATGGTGAAGAGGGTGCCGAGCGAACCGATGATGAACACGCCCGTCAGCCCGGCAATGATGAGGCCCTTGCCCTGCTCCGCGCTGAAGGTGTCGCGCAGCGCGGTGGCGCCGATGCGCTGTTTGGCGGCGCCCCAGATGGCGATGCCGAGGCAGAGCAGAATGGCGACGGCCATCACCACCTCGATCATGATCTTGGCCTCGTTGCCCAGGCTGCCGAAGGGGCCCCAGTCCGGAGCGATCCCCCCGATGATGGTGTTGATGTCTCCCTCGTCGGCCGCAAAGAGCATGTAAGTCACCGCCCCTGTTGGGTAGTTCCGCGCCCTCTGCGGATGTGCAGAGGTCAGGCCTCATTGTCGCCGACAATGCCGCCGTCGTATGTCGACTTGGCGTCACTGATTGGCGGGTTTCGTGCCAATAGCTTGCCACCGGCCCACCCCGGGCCCTAGGGGGGTGGTGAGGACCGGTATGCAAAGAGTCGTATGGTCACTCTGTGTATCACGTCCGATTACGACGAGCAATGAGGCTGGAGCGCAACCTGTCGTGTGGTTGCGTCGTTGGGCCCTTCTGCGAAGTGATCGAACTCGCCGGCCACCACTCCGAGCACGAAGGCTTCCCACTTCTGACGATCCGTCGTGACCGCGGTTCCCGGGGTGTCGGTGTTCTGGATGCGGACGGGAGCGTCGGCGTCATCCCCGTGAGGGATGGAGACCTGGATGGGTGCCGGTCGGGTGTACGACTTCAGTGCGGTGAGCAGGGCGCCGAAGGCGGTCGGGGTGACGGTGAGTATGGAGCCGGTGGGGTCGCTGCTTTCGGTGAGATGGACGCCGGTGGTGGTTGCGGTGGCGTGGAGGCAGGATTCGCCTTCCCCGCAGAACGAGGACTTCTGCCAGTGGATCGGCTGCATGACTGCCTCTCAGGTCGACTGGATGATGCGGTGGATGAGGGCACGGGACTCAAGCTCGATCAGGCTGAGGGTCAAGAGGCGATCGAGGACCTTGCGGTACTTGTCCAGCTGGGATTGGGCGTCGAGCAGGGCGATGCCGTGGGACTGATCGAGCTGGACCGTGTCCAGTGGCGGCACTGGGCCGTGCACGTAGTAGATGGGCTGCCCTGCCCCTGGATAGCCGCCCGCGTCGAAGGGGATGACGTGGATCGAGATGTTGGGATGCTCGCTCATCTTGAGCAGGTGACCGAGCTGCCGCCTCGACACGTCGCGGCCACCGAACCGCATGCGCAGAGCGGCCTCGTGAATGATCGCTCGATAGGGGATCGGGTCCTTGCGGAAGAGTACGGCCTGGCGCTTGATGCGGAACGAGGCCCGGTGCTCCACCTCGGGTGGTGACAGGTCGGGGACGACCTGGTGGAACACTTCGCGGGCGTGATCAAGTGTCTGGAGCAGGCCGGGGATGCCTGACGTGTGGGCGGTTCGCAGAGCGGTGCCGTGGCGTTCGAGTTCGGCCAGGTCCAGTAGCCCCGACGGAAGGATGTCGCGGTACTCCTCCCACCAGCCGCGCCGGCGCTCACCGGTCATTCCCGCGAGTGCGTCGACGAGATCCTTGTCGGGACAGTCGTATTGGCACGCCAAGGTGCGCACGCGGTCGGCGCTCACCGGCAGGCGCCCCGTTTCCATGTTGCTGACCTGGGCCTGCTTGATGCCGAGGAGGCGTGCCGCTTCCGTCGAGGTCAGACCGGCGCGTTCGCGCAGCTTACGGAGCTCGGCACCGAAGCGGAGCTGTCGCGCTGTGGGGTTGCTTCTCACGGGCATGCCCGTCGCTCCTCCGTACCACTCGTCACCCACACAGGTGGAAGAAGTAGTTATAGCTCCGAAAGGGATAAAGAATATATCCCCTGCTGCTAGCTTCAGTTGTGGCGCCTCAACGCCCAGAAGCGCACCGGCCGACGGACCGGCATGCCACTGGGCAACGGAATGCGAGTCCCCAACTCTCCCAAGCGAACAGAGACTTCCATGGCCACCGTAAACCCGTCCTGGGGCTACACCCTCCACCTCCCGCACGATCCACGCGCACCGGGGATCGCCCGCACAACCCTCCGTGCCACTCTCGCCGCACACGGCCTCGGCGAGCTGACGCCCACCGCCGAACTGCTGGCCGCCGAGCTGCTCGCCAACGCCCACCTGCACACCACCGGCCCGTACGCCCTGCGCATCCTGTCGCGCGAGCCCGGGCGGCTGCGGGTGGGTGTGTGGGACGGCGACTGGAGGGTGCCGTCCGGCTTTCGGGAGGGCAAGCCCGGCGATGGCGACGTACCGCCGGACGACGCCGAGGGCGGGCGGGGACTGCACCTGGTGCGGGCCTGCGCGGACTCCGTGGGCGTGTCCGTCCTGCGTGAACTCGGCGCCTCGAAGGGCGGGAAGCTGCTGTGGGCCGAGTGCCGGCGGGACGACCTGCCGTGAAGGTCAGGGCTGGGCAGCGACTCACGCAGTACGGTGGATACGCCGCCGAGCGGGGGGCCGGGCCTCCCACCGACACCGCTCGCGTGGGCGAGGACTCCGATGAGGCAGAGGGATGGAGGCAGCGAGCGATGGCCGAGAAGCCGGACGCTGACGCCGAGCCTCCCCCGCGCCCCCGCAGCGGCAATCTCCGCGAGGTCGCCGAGAGGATCGAGGAACTGACGGGTCTGCGGGCGCAGATCATGGGAGGAAAGCTCGTGATGTCCCCGACCCCTCGTGGGAAGCACGCGGGAGTGATCAGGCGCCTGCGCAGGCAACTTGAGACGGTCGGCCTTCCCGACGGACTGGACACCTACGAGGTGTCGTCCATCGGCCTGCCGGATGATCCGGACGACTATGTGACGCCGGACCTCGTCGTGCTGCCCACGGAGTGGGAAGAGGACGACGGGTGGCTGGCCTCCGCAGAGGACGCCGCTCTGGCTGTCGAGGTGATCTCCGCCTCCGAGAAGTCCCGTGAGATCAGGGACAAGGCCGACTGGTACGCCGTAGCCCGCGTTCCGGTGTTCCTCGTCATCGACCCCCGGAACGGGACGTGGGCGCTCCGCACGCGCCCGGACAAGGGTGCCTACCGGGATGCCCTGGCCGGCAAGTTCGGGGAGGTCGTTCACCTCCCCCAACCGCTGGGCGTCGACATCGCCACCGAGGAGCTCCCGGCATACGGCGAGGAGCAGCGGCGGTAAGGGGGCTGGTGGGAGTTCGAGAGGCTGGCCGGCGCAGGCGGATCGCGCACTGGCCCTGCCTCCGTCGGCTGGACTCCCCAGGTGCTCGCGGTTGGGCCGGCGCGACATGGCCGGAAAACGTCACTGAACGGCGTGCTCATGGGGGAGGGTTGGGCCATGCGGAAGTTGTGGGTCGGTGCCGGGGTCGCCGTTGCCCTTGGGATGGGCTTCGTGATGCTGCTCGTCGTGGGCGTCTACATGGTCGCCGGAGACCTCGCGGGAGGCGCCGGCGGAGGGACGAAGAAGCTCGCCAAGGGGTCGGTGCCCGCGGCCTACCAGCCGCTCGTGCAGAAGTGGGGCAATCTCTGTCCCGCCATCAACCCGGCGCTGCTCGCCGCCCAGCTCTACCAGGAGAGCGGCTTCGACCCGAAGGCGCAGAGCCACGCGGCGGCGCAGGGCATAGCGCAGTTCATCCCCGGGACGTGGGCCACCCACGGCATCGACGGGGACGGGGACGGCGACCGGGACGTGTGGGATCCCAACGACGCCATTCCGTCGGCCGCCTCGTACGACTGTTCCCTCGCGTCGTACGTGAAGGACGTGCCCGGGAATCCGACCGAGAACATGCTGGCCTCCTACAACGCGGGGGCCTACGCGGTGATCAAGTACCAGGGTGTCCCCCCGTACAAGGAGACCCGGAACTACGTGAAGGTGATCACCACCCTGGAGAAGAGCTTCGCGGCGCCCCAGACGCGGGTGGATCCGTCGGAGCAGTCAGCCGGGGCCATCGCGTACGCGCAGAAGAAGCTCGGCACGCTCTATCTGTGGGGCGGGAACGGGACGCCCGAACAGGGCGGGCGGTTCGACTGTTCGGGGCTGACCAAGGCGGCGTACGAGAGTGTGGGGGTCAAGTTGCCGCGCGTCGCGAACGACCAGTACAACGCGGGACCGCATCCCGACAGGGATGAGCTGCTGCCCGGTGACCTGGTGTTCTTCTCGGACGATCTCACCAACTCCCGGGCCATCCGGCATGTGGGGATCTATGTCGGCGGCGGGTACATGATCGACGCGCCTCGGACGGGTGCTGTGATCCGGTTCGACGCGATCGACACCCCCGACTACTTCGGGGCCACGCGGGTGACCGAGGATGGCGCGAAAGCGCTGCCCACCACGGTGTGAATGCGAGGGTTTGCCCTCAGCGTGAAACCCTGCCCTGAGCTGCGGCGACGTGTTTCTCTTCGATAACGTCTGCGTGATCATTCGGTGGAGTGTGGAACGTATCAACGGGGGTCGTGCGTTCCTGTGTGCGTGTAGGTGACCACGGGGGTGGCGGAAGAGGCGCGCGTCCGGCGCGCCGGAGGACATGACGAAGGGGCCGCAGCACCATGGCTGGACTCGCCGAATCCGGGTCGAACCCCGACGTCGAGCTGCTCTACGACATCAATGGCCTGGCCAAGGACGCGCCGCACTGGTTCGACCGGGTCATGGAGTTCGTCGGTGAGTACGGACTGCTGTTCGCGATCGTGCTGCTGGTGCTCTGGTGCTGGTGGGGTGTGCGGCGGCGCGGCGGTGAGGACGCGGCCTCGAACGTGGCGGCCCTCGTGTGGGCGCCGCTCGCGGCCGGGGTCGCGGTACTGATCAACGTCCCGATACGGGGATTCGTGGAGCGGCCCCGGCCCTTCAAGTCCCATGAGGGGCTAGACGTGCTCGTCGAGGGGAAGAACGACTTCTCCTTCGTGAGTGACCACGCCACGCTCTGCATGGCGCTGGCCGTCGCCCTGTTCGTGGCCCACCGCAAGTTCGGGATCGCCGCGATCGTGCTTGCGCTGTTCGGCGGCTTCGTCCGGGTCTACATGGGCGTGCACTACCCGACGGACGTCGTGGGCGGCTTCGCCCTCGGCACGGCGGTCGCGCTGCTGCTCTCGCCGGTCGCCATGGCCCTGCTCACACCGCTGACCCGCGCGATCGAGCGGTCGCCCCGGGTGGGGTGGCTGGTCAGCGCGCGCGGCCCGGAGGGCGCGGCCGGACGCGATGCCGTGATCCCCGGGGCGCGCAAGGAGAGCGCCGGGGCGGGCGAGCGGGATCTCGCCGCCTAGGGCGTACGCGGGCGCCTGCGGGCCCCGGGTTTGGAGAGGACGCGGGCGCCTACAGCGCCTGGGGGTTGTTGAAGACGCGGTCCGGGTCGTACTGGCGCTTGAGTTTCGCCAGGCGCGGGGCCGCGTCCGCGTAGTAGGCCTTCCGCCAGTCCGTCAGGGTCGGGTCCGTGTAGTTCTGGTAGGCGGCGCCCGAGGCGTACGGGCGCATCGACTTGTGGGCGGAGGCCAGCCAGGACTGGGCGTCCGTGCCGCTCGTGCCCGGCCGCCACGAGACGAGGTACTGGGCCAGCGTCCGGGAGCGGCGGTGCACGAACGCGGTCGCCGTCGGGGAGACGCGGTTCACCGCGCCGCCGAGCGCGGTGAACGCGACGCTGCCGGCGCCGCCGCGCACCGAGGTGAGCCGGGAGAGCAGGGCACGGACGCCGGCCGCCGGGATCGAGCGGTCGAAGAAGTCCGAGCGGGCCGCGTACGTCTCGCGGCCGAGTCCGCCCTCGGGCGAGCGGCCCGGGGTGGAGCCCGGGAGGTGGCAGCGGGCGTCGGTGGAGAACGACGAGCAGCCCGCGTACATCTCCATCGACTCCTCGTACGAACGCCGCTTGAGGTACACCTTGCTCGCGGGTGAGCCGATGCGGCCGGCCAGGCGGTCCACGGCGTTCTGGAGTTCGCGGTAGGTGCCCAGGGAGAAGGCGGCGACCGAGACGGTGGGCCTGCGGCCGGGGGCGGCGGCCAGGTGGAGGGACGACCAGATCTCGTCGGGCTGGTCCGGCCCCCACTCCTGCCAGGCGCGGACGACCGCGGCGGCCTTGCTCCAGGGCCAGGTCAGGTACGCCGTCACGGCCCGGGGGGCCGGGTGGGTGCGGAACTGGAACTCGGTGACGATGCCGAAGTTGGCGTTGCCCGCGCCGCGCAGGGCCCAGAACAGGTCCTTGTGGTCGTTCTTCGCGTCGGCGGTGATCTCCTTGCCGTCCGCCGTGATCAGGGTGGCCCGGGTGAGGCTGTCGCAGGTCAGGCCGTAGGCGCGGGAGACGACGCCGTGGCCGCCGCCGAGGGTGAGGCCGGAGATGCCGACGGTGGGGCAGGAACCGGCGGGGATGGTGACGCCCTTCGCGGAGAGGGCGCGGTAGACGTCGATGAGCTTGGCGCCGGCGCCGACGGTGGCCTCGTTGCCGCTCGCCCGGACGCGGTTGAGCTTCGAGACGTCGATGATCAGACGGCCGTCGCCGGAGGACCAGCCCGCGTAGGAGTGGCCGCCGTTGCGGATCGCCACGGGGACGTGGTGGGCGTGGGCGTAGGAGAGGGCCGTGCGGATGTCGTCGGGGTGGGCGGCGTAGGCGACGGCGGTCGGTTCGAGCCTGTCGAAGCGGGTGTTGTAGAGGCGGTGGGCCGACTGCCAGGAGCGGTCGCCGGGGCGGAGCAGGGTGCCGTCCAGGGATGTGGCCAGGGCCGACCAGGAGGCGGGGGCGGGGGTGCGGGTGGAGGTTGCGGTGTGGGTGAGGCGGGGGGTGGCCTCGGGGTTCTTCGCCGGGCCGGGGCCGGGGCCGGGGCCTGTGCCCGTGCCCGTGTCTGTGGCGGGTTTGCCTGTGCAGGCCGTTGCCGTGGTTGCGGTGAGGGCGGCGGCTGCCGAGCCGCCTAGGAATGTGCGCCGGTGCATGTCGCCTCCGCGTCCCGTGAGGGGGGTCTTGGGAGGAGACGGGGGTGTGGGGGTGGGGGTTCCACGACTGGGCCTGGTGGGTGGTCCGGCGGTGGTGTGGGCCGGGGGTGGGTGTCGCGGCCCGGCGCCGGCCGGGTGCCGCTCTCTTTGGGACGGGTGCCGCCCTGGGGGTACCGCCCAGGCCGTTCAGGCACTGGGGGAGGCACGACTGCCCGCAGCTACGGCTGGTGGTCGTGCGTCTTCGCGTCTGTGCGGGCCTGGCTTCTGGCTCTTCGGGCCGGGCCTCGCCAGCCGCAGGTGCAGCGGGCCAGACAGAAGGGGCCCTGTTCGACCGTCGTCGTGAGGTGCTCCGGGGCGTCCCCGGGGGCCTCGATGCCGTCCTGTTGCGCCACGCCCGCAACGTTACCGGGGTCGCCTGCCCCTCGTTAACCGGGACGGCAGGGGGTCCGGAACGGGCGGGAGGGCTTGGGGCAGGTGGCGATGGTCGGGCGGGAGAGGGAGCGGCGGGGCAGGAGGGCGGGCGGCGGTCTCGCCGTGGCCGGGGGTGTCGTCTGTGTGTGTCTGGCCGGTGCCGCGTGCTCCGGCCCGGGGTCCGCCGCGCAGGGGGCGGACGGCGGCGATCCGGTCGCCGTGCTGCACCAGGCCGCCGACCGGCTGGTGGCCGCCGGGAGCGCCAAGGCGCGCACCGCGATGGAGATGGCCAGCGGCGGGACACGGGTGACCATCCGCGGCGAGGGTGTGTACGACTTCGAGGAGCGGCTCGGGCGGCTGAAGGTGCGGCTGCCGCAGGACCCGGCGGGGTCGAGCGAGCACCGGCCGATCACCGAGCTGCTCGCGCCGGGCGCGCTGTTCATGAAGAACCGGGGCGCCGGCGTGCCCGACGACAAGTGGGTGCGGGTCGACACCGCCTCGCTGTCCGACGGGAACCTGGTGACCGGCGGGGCGACGGACCCCTTCGTCGCCGCCGAGGTGCTGCGCGGGACGCACCGGGCGACGTTCGTGGAGCGTACCGAGGTCGCGGGGACCGCGGTGCGGCACTACCGGGGGACCGCCGATCTCGCGCGGGCGGCACGCGGTGCCTCGGACGGCAACAAGAAGGCGCTGGCCGCGGCGGCCGAGGGGTTCGCCACCGCCGAGGTGCCGTTCGACGCCTACCTCGACGACGAGGGGCGCATCCGCAAGCTCCGGCAGCGCTTCAGCTTCGCCAACGGGCGGGAGGAGGGCACCGTGGCCGTCGCCTCGACGACGCTGCTCTTCGGCTTCGGCACCGCCGTCCGCGTACGGCTGCCCGAGGAGCGGGACATCTACGCCGGCCGGATCGCGGCGGAGCCGGGTGAGGCGGCGGCCGGGGCCGCGGGTGACGCGGCGGACGGCAAGAACTAGCCCTTCCGTGCCATGCGCGGTGTGTAGGCCGCTCCCTACTCTAGGAAGTCGATGACGGCAGAGAGAGGTGACGGGTGTGGCTCCGGTCGGCGGCACGGCGGTTCAGGACCACGTGGCCCTCGCCGAGATCGAGCTGTGCGGTGAGCTGATCATCGCGGCGTCGGCCGCCCGGGAGCGGCTCAGCCCGGAGAGCATCGACGAGGTGCTGCGCGTGGCCGAGGAACACTCACGTGCGCAGTAGCCGTCCGATGGCCTTCGTCGCCTCTTCCACCTTCGCGTCGATCTCGGCGCCGCCCTTGACGGCCGCGTCGGCGACGCAGTGGCGCAGATGCTCCTCCAGGAGCTGCAGCGCGAAGGACTGGAGGGCCTTCGTCGAGGCCGAGACCTGGGTGAGTATGTCGATGCAGTAGACGTCCTCGTCGACCATGCGCTGCAGGCCGCGGATCTGGCCCTCGATGCGGCGCAGGCGCTTGAGGTGTTCGTCCTTCTGCTTGTGGTAGCCGTGCACGCCGCGGTCGTGGTCGGTCACGATGTCCGTGCCGTCCGTCTCCACCTGGTCCACGGGGGCGGAGGTCGCGCCCGCGCCGGCCTCGGTGGTCGTCATCGCGTCCTCCTGCTGGATTCGGGGTTCGGGGGTTCGGGGTTCGGGGGATTCAAGGAATTACAGACATATACCCCTGACGGGTATATGGTACCGAACTTTCCTGGGTAAGGGGCCCTTGGCGGAGCGGCCGACGTCGCCCCCCTGCTCATCAGTCTGTCTGATGGGCGACACTGGGGGGCGGCCCGTTAGCCGTGGCCGGATGATGCGCCTAGCATCAGCCTGACCGAAACCCATGCACCCCGAGGACCCCACGTGCGCTTTCGTCTGACCCCCAGGGAGACGAGCTTCTACGACATGTTCGCCGCCTCCGCGGACAACATCGTCACGGGCTCGAAACTCCTGATGGAACTGCTCGGGGCGGACGCATCCGCCCGGGCCGAGATCGCAGAGCGTATGCGGGCCGCCGAACACGCGGGTGACGACGCCACGCACGCGATCTTCCACCAGCTGAACTCCTCGTTCATCACGCCCTTCGACCGCGAGGACATCTACAACCTCGCCTCGTCCCTCGACGACATCATGGACTTCATGGAGGAGGCCGTCGACCTGGTCGTCCTCTACAACGTCGAGGAACTGCCCAAGGGCGTCGACCAGCAGATCGAGGTGCTGGCGCGGGCCGCCGAGCTGACCGCCGAGGCCATGCCGAACCTGCGCACCATGGACAACCTCACCGAGTACTGGATCGAGGTCAACCGGTTGGAGAACCAGGCCGACCAGGTCCACCGCAAGCTGCTCGCCCACCTCTTCAACGGCACGTACGAGGCCATCGAGGTGCTGAAGCTCAAGCAGATCGTGGATGTGCTGGAGGAAGCGGCCGACGCCTTCGAGCACGTGGCGAACACGGTGGAGACCATCGCCGTCAAGGAGTCCTGACCCCTTCATGGACACCTTCGCTCTGGTCGTGACCATCGGGGTCGCGCTCTTCTTCACGTACACCAACGGCTTCCACGACTCGGCGAACGCGATCGCGACGTCCGTGTCGACGCGTGCGCTGACGCCCCGGGCGGCGCTCGCGATGGCCGCCGTCATGAACCTCGCCGGCGCGTTCATGGGCTCCGGGGTCGCCAAGACCGTCAGCGAGGGGGTGATCGAGACCCCCGAAGGTTCGAAGGGGATGGGGATCCTCTTCGCCGCGCTCGTGGGCGCGATCGTCTGGAACCTCATCACCTGGTACTTCGGTCTGCCGTCCTCGTCCTCGCACGCGCTGTTCGGCGGCATGGTGGGCGCCGCGCTCGCCGGGAGTACGACCGTGTACTGGCAAGGAGTCGTCGACAAGATCGTCATCCCCATGTTCCTGTCGCCGGTCATCGGCCTGGCCGCCGGATACCTGGTGATGACCGCGATCATGTGGATGTTCCGGCGGTCCAACCCGCACAAGGCGAAGCGCGGTTTCCGTATCGCGCAGACGGTGTCGGCGGCGGGCATGGCGCTGGGGCACGGTCTGCAGGACGCGCAGAAGACGATGGGCATCGTGGTGATGGCACTGGTCATCGCCGACGTCGAGGACTACGGCGACCCGATCCCGGTCTGGGTGAAGATCGCCTGCGCGCTGATGCTGTCCGCGGGGACGTACGCCGGTGGCTGGCGGATCATGCGGACGCTGGGCCGCAAGATCATCGAGCTGGATCCGCCGCAGGGGTTCGCCGCCGAGACGACGGGTGCGTCGATCATGTTCGGGTCGGCGTTCCTGTTCCACGCGCCGATCTCCACGACACACGTCATCACGTCGTCGATCATGGGTGTCGGTGCCACGAAGCGGGTGAACGCCGTGCGGTGGGGGGTCGCGCGCAACATCATCATGGGGTGGTTCATCACCATGCCGGCCGCCGCGGTGGTGGCCGCGGTGTCGTTCTGGATCGTGAACCTGCTGGTGCTGTAGCGGCCGCGCGCACCGGCCCCGTGCTACGGCACCGGGGCCCCGTGCTACGACGGTGGGCCCGCCCCCGGATTCGGGGGCGGGCCCTTGTGCTCCTCGCGATGGCACCGCCATGCAGCACCGCGAGGGGATCGGGAGGCGCGGCCGGACAGGCCCTAGCCGAAGCGGCCGGAGATGTAGTCCTCCGTGGCCTGGACCGACGGGTTGGAGAAGATGCGCTCCGTGTCGTCGATCTCGATCAGCTTGCCGGGCTGGCCGACGGCCGCCAGGTTGAAGAACGCCGTGCGGTCGGAGACGCGCGCCGCCTGCTGCATGTTGTGCGTCACGATGACGATCGTGAAGCGCTCCTTCAGCTCGCCGATCAGGTCCTCGATCGCGAGGGTGGAGATCGGGTCGAGGGCGGAGCAGGGCTCGTCCATGAGCAGGACGTTCGGCTCGACAGCGATCGCCCGCGCGATGCACAGGCGCTGCTGCTGGCCGCCGGAGAGCCCGGAGCCCGGCTTGTTCAGGCGGTCCTTGACCTCGTTCCAGAGGTTCGCGCCTCGCAGGGACCTCTCGACGACGTCGTCCAGCTGCGACTTCTTGTACGTGCCGTTGAGACGCAGGCCCGCCGCCACGTTGTCGTATACCGACATCGTCGGGAACGGGTTCGGGCGCTGGAAGACCATGCCGACCTCGCGGCGCACGGCGACCGGGTCGATGCCGGTGCCGTAGAGGTTCTCGTCGTCCAGCATGACCTTGCCGTCCACCCGGCCGCCCGGGGTGACCTCGTGCATGCGGTTGAGCGTGCGCAGGAAGGTGGACTTGCCGCAGCCGGACGGGCCGATGAAGGCCGTCACGGAGCGGGGTTCGACGGTCATCGAGATGTCCTCGATGGCCAGGAAGGAGCTGTAGTAGGCGTTGAGGCCGCTGACATCTATGCGCTTGGCCATGGAAATCACTGCTTCTTTCGGGTCGCTGACTGCTGTCGCCTTGGCCGCGTCAGCGACCGGACTGCGGGGCCTTCCAGCGCGCGATGCCGCGGGCCGCAAGGTTGAGGATCATGATGAACGCGATGAGCGTCAGGGCCGCCGCCCAGGCACGGTCGTAGGCCGGGTCGGAGCCCGCGGTGTACTGGAGGTAGATGTACATCGGCAGCGACTCCTGCGGATCCTGGAACGGGTTCGCGTTGATGAAGTCGGTGCCCCAGACCAGCAGCAGCACGGGGGCCGTCTCGCCGGTGATGCGGGCGACGGCCAGCATGACACCGGTGACGATGCCGCCGACCGACGTCGGCAGGACCACCTTGAGGATCGTGCGCCACTTCGGCACGCCCAGCGCCAGCGACGCCTCGCGCAGCTCGTTCGGGACGAGCTTGAGCATCTCCTCGGTGGACCGGACGACCACCGGGATCATCAGGATGCACAGGGCGAACGAACCGGCGATGCCGGACGGGCCCATGTCGAGGATCAGGACCCACAGGCTGAGGACGAACAGACCCGCGACGATCGACGGGATGCCCGTCATGACGTCGACGAAGAAGGTGACGGCCTTGGCGAGCCGGCCCCGCCCGTACTCGACCAGGTAGATCGCCGTGAGCACACCGATCGGCACGGAGAACAGCGTGGCGAGGCCGACCTGCTCCAGGGTGCCGAGGACGGCGTGGTAGATGCCGCCGCCGGCCTCGCTGTCGGCGACCACGCCCATCGAGTGGGTCAGGAAGTAGCCGTCGAGGACCTTCACGCCCTGCTTCACGGTCTCCCAGATCAGGGAGAACAGCGGGATCAGCGCCATCAGGAACGCGACCCAGACCATGCTGGTCGCCACCCGGTCCCTGGCCTGGCGCACGCCCTCGACGCGCGCCGAGATGCCGTACGTGCCGGCCACGAAGAGCACCGCGGCGATCAGGGCCCACTGGATGCTGCTGTTCAGCCCGGCCGCGGCGCTGATGCCCAGGCCGGCGAGGACCGAGCCGCCCGCGACCGCCCAGGGGAACCACTTGGGCAGGGTCGCGCCGCGCAGGGAGCCGCGGCTCTTGGGGGTAAGGGTTGCGTGGCTCATGCGTTGGCCCCCGAGTACTCCTTGCGGCGGGCGATGATCATGCGGGCCGCGCCGTTGACCACCAGGGTGATGACGAAGAGCACCAGACCGGAGGCGATCAGCGCGTCCCTGCCCATCACGGTCGCCTCGTTGAACTTGCTGGCGATGTTCTGCGCGAAGGTGCCACCGCCCGGGTCGAGCAGGCTGGGGCTGATGTCGAAGGTCGGCGAGAGGACCATGGCGACGGCCATCGTCTCGCCGAGCGCGCGGCCGAGGCCGAGCATCGAGGCGGAGATGACGCCGGAGCGGCCGAACGGGATCACCGACATCCGGATGACCTCCCAGCGCGTGGCGCCGAGGGCCAGGGCGGCCTCCTCGTGCATGCGCGGGACCTGCCGGAAGACCTCACGGCTGACGTTGGTGATGATCGGCAGGATCATGATCGCGAGCAGGATGCCCACGGTGAACAGCGAGCGCGGGGCGCCGCCGTTCCACTCCAGGATCCCGGTCCAGCCGAGGTACTGGTCCAGCCAGCCGTAGAGCCCGTTCAGGTGCGGCACGAGGACGAGCGCGCCCCACAGGCCGTAGACGATCGAGGGCACGGCGGCGAGCAGGTCGATCACGTACCCGATCGTGCCGCCCAGCCTGCGCGGCGCGTAGTGCGTGATGAACAGGGCGATGCCGACCGCGACCGGGACCGCGATGACCATGGCGATGATCGACGACACGACGGTGCCGAAGGCCAGGACCGCGATGCCGAACTCGGCCGGTACGCCGCTCGGGTTCCACTCGAAGGTGGTGAAGAAGTTGGCCTCGTCCTCGCTGATCGCGAGGGTGGCGCGGTAGGTGAGGAAGGCCGCGATGGCGGCCATGATGACCAGCACCAGGATGCCGGACCCGCGGGAGAGCCCGAGGAAGATCCGGTCGCCGGGGCGGGTGGCGCCGCGGGCGGCGCTCTTGTTCCCGGGGGTGGTGGGCCGGGGTGCGGGGGAGGGTGTCGGCTTCTGGGTGTCCGTAGTTATGTCCATCGGGTTCTCCGGTCTGCGGAGCCGTCGTACGCGGCGGCTCGGGCGGAGCCCGTCGAGGGCTCCTGGCGGCGGTGCACCGGACGGTGCGGCCCGGCCCCCGGGCGGGGACCGGACCGCACTCGGGTCAGCTCAGGCCCGAGATGGTCTCGCGGACCTTGGTGATGATCTCGGTGGGCATCGGGGCGTAGCCGGCGTCCGCCAGCAGGCCCTGGCCGTCCTCCGAGGCGATGTAGTTCAGGAAGGACTTGGTGGCGGGCAGGGTCTCCGCCTTGTTGCCCTTGTCGCAGGCGATCTCGTACGTCACGAGGACGATCGGGTAGGCACCGGCGGCGTCCGGGGTGTAGTCCAGCTCCAGCGCGAGGTCCTTGCCGGTGCCGACGACCTTGGCCGCGCCGATGGCGGCGGTGGCGTTCTCGACGGTGGCCTTGACCGGCTCGGCGGCGGCGGTCTTGACGTCGACGGTCTTGATGCCGTCCTTGGCGTACGACAGCTCGAAGTACGAGATGGCGCCGGAGGTCTGCTTCACCTGCCCGGCCAGGCCGGAGGAGCCCTGCGCGGACTGGCCGCCCTTGGCCTCCCAGGACTTGCCGCCCTCGTACTTCCAGTCCTCGGGCGCGGCGGACTTCAGGTACTTGGTGAAGTTGTCCGTGGTGCCGGACTCGTCCGAGCGGTGGAACGCCTGGATCTTCAGGTCGGGCAGCTTGGCGTCGGGGTTGAGCTTGGCGATCGCCGGGTCGTTCCAGTTGGTGATCTTGCTGTCGAAGATCTGGGCGAGCGTCGCCGCGTCCAGGGCGAGGGTGTCGACGCCGGGGACGTTGAAGCCGACCGCGATCGGGCCGCCGACCATCGGCAGGTTGATGGCCTGGCCGTCCTTGCAGACCTTCTTGGAGGCCTCGACCTCTTCGGGCTTCAGCGCGGAGTCCGAACCGGCGAACGCGGTCTGGCCCTGCGTGAACGCGGTGATGCCCGCGCCGGAGCCGGTCGGGTTGTAGTTGATCTGCACGCCCTTGCAGGCGGCGACGTACTGCTTGACCCAGGCGTCGATCGCGTTCTTCTGGGCGGAGGAGCCGGAGGCCTGGAGCTGGCCCTTGGCGTCCTCGCACTTGATGTTGCTGTTGGCGGCGCTGCTGTCCCCGCCACTGCCGCTGTTGCCGCCGGTGTCGTCGGAGCCGCACGCCGTGAGGGCCAGGGCGCCGGAGACGGCGAGAGCACCGAGAGCGAGGGCCCGCCGGTTCATGCGCTGAAGCTTCACTTGAGGGGGTTCCTTCCAGGAGCCGCCGTCCTGAATCCGGCGGCGTGCGGGGACTGCGATGCAGGCTGCGGTCTGCGGTCTGCGGTCTGCGGTCTGCGGTCTGCGGTCTGCGGTCTGCGGGCTGTGGGACACGGACGCGTTTTCGGGACGCGACCCGTATCGGCTAAGGCCGAAAGTAGGCAGAACAGGTGAAGCCGCCGATGGGCGTAAATGAACGCGGGGTGAACCCCTGTGGACGGTGTGGTGAGGTCACGGAACGCTTACGTCAATGACACGGAGTGGTCCCGGGCGGGCGGGTCGCGAGGAGGGCGTCGACGAGGGTCCGGTCGCGGGGCTGGGTGAGCCGGGCGCGGGCGACCGCGGGCTCCAGCCACAGGATGCGGTCGACCTCGTCGGACGGGGCGAAGGTGCCGGTGGTGGCCGTCGCCGCCCAGTACGCAGAGCGAAGGCGGCACCATGGAAGCCATGGGACGGGCATATGCAGTACGTGCGGCGGGCTGCCTGCTGTGGCGTAGCTCGTCAGTCGGCGGGATTGAGCTGGCCTTGGTCTACAGGCCGAAGTGGCGTGACTGGTCCTGGCCCAAGGGCAAGCTCAAGAGCGGGGAAGAGCTCGAAGCCGCTGCCCACCGCGAGGTGCTTGAGGAGACGGGCTACAGGTGCCGTCTGGGCGCCAAGCTCCCTGCAACGCGGTACATCGATCATCAGGGTCGCCCCAAAGAGGTCTCGTACTGGGCGGCGGAGGCAACCGACGGGGCCTTCGTGCCCAACGATGAAGTCAGCGATCTTGTCTGGCTGACGCCGGGCCAAGCCCGCGAGCGGATTACGCGGGACATGGACCGCGACCTCATCTCTCTCGCACTCATCGCCATTGGTACGGATGAGGAAGCAAGGGGGCTGTGACGGGGGAGCGGCAGGAGCGGCGCTGGGAGGGACGCTCGGCTGTGAGCGTCGCTGACTGGGGGGCGGCCGAACCAGAGAGGGCACCCGAGCCGAGTGAGGAGCAGCGCGGAGTGCTGAGCGCCCTATTCAATACGGCAACCTCGGTGGGGCGGGCGGCATGACAGACAAGACTCCCAAGATGCTGTCGGTGCGCCGGGACGAGAAGCTAGCTCGTGCGCTCCGTGTCATCGGCCATACGGGCATGAACGACAGCGACGCAACCAAGTGGGCGCACGCTGCCCCTTCTGCGTCCCCAAGACCTCAAGCCGCGGCCAACTCCTGACCGTCAAGGACGGCATCGACCAGATGCTCGAACAACTCAACCTCACCGACGACGAACGCGAAGCCCTCGAAGGAGACCGCGAAGCCGTCACCGCCCTTGCCGAACGCCTCGTGGACACCCCCACCCCCGCCGGCCCAACTCCCAAGGAGCTCGGAACGACCAGCGCCTTCGTCCTCTGACCCAGCTCATGAGCACCGCTTCTGCGAAAGCGCCGACTCAGCACGACAAGCGAGATACCGACCGAAAATCTCCTGACTATCAGGAGTGAAGGTCCACTGCTACAGAATCCGCCGCAGCTCGGACTCGGCCAGCCACCCGTGCCAGGCCACTTCTCCCGGATCGGGGGTGCCGATCTCCGGAAGCACGGTATCGCGCACCCCAAGCCAGGGCTGAGCCCACCCCGGTTGAGGAACTTGAACCGAAGGCACACTGTCGCCCGCGCCCCCAGCTCCTCACTGAGCTCGCGGGCAGCCGGCTGCTCATAGGACTCGCCGACTCCCGCAGCGCCCCCGACACCGAGTTCGTAGTGCCCCGGGAAACGGGACAGCTGCTCGGCACGCCGATGGACGAGAAAGCGACCTTGCCTATCGCGGCACACCACCACGCCAACCCGGTGCAGCCAGCCCTCCCGAACAGCGTCCCGCCGACTGACCGCCCCCAGCACACGATCCTGCGCATCAACGCGTTCCACGAGTTCATCCACGACGCACACGATCGCGGAACCCACTGGCACCCGCCCGAAATGCCCGGGCAGGCACGCAGTCAACGGCCGTCGGACCGACCTCACCCCACCGAACGAAAGGACACAGCCCTGTCTCGATTCTGAATAACTTGCCACTTGATGCCGTTGTCCACCAGGTAGCGGATCGCGTCCAGCATCGCCCGGTGCCAGTACCGTCTCCGGCTGCCCGCCCCGACCCCGCAGCCACCCCGGCACCGGCAACAGCGGCCGGACCACGACCCACTCCGCGTCCGTCATGTCCGAGGGATACCGCCGAACACGCTCCGGGTGATCGGCCGCATTCCCGAACCGGTGAGCGACGCAATCACACGACGGAGCAGCCGGGTTGAACTCCACCGGCGCACGCACGTACAACTGGGGCAACAGGGTCTCCTGGATCTCGGTTGGCTTCGCAACCCCGCTTGGGGCTGTCTGCCACGGGCGGAAACTCAGGTGGCCTCAGCGCACGACCTGAGTAGAGTCGGGCAATGCCCGAGATGAAGCGGCTGCATGCTGGCCACGCCCCGGCGGTCCTGGCCTTCGAGCTGGCGAACCGCACCTACTTCGCTGCTTCGATCCCCGACCGCGGCGACGACTTCTTCGACCACTTCACCGACCGGTACAACGCCTCGCTGGCCGAGCAGGAGGCCGGCATCTGCGCCTTCTACGTGCTCGTCGCCGAGGACGGTTCGGTACTCGGCAGGTTCAATCTGTACGACTTGGAGGACGGCACTGCCAGACTCGGCTACCGGGTCGCGGAGGAGGTCGCCGGCCGTGGCGTGGCGACCGCGACCGTCCAGGAGCTGTGCCGGATGGCGACAGCGATGCATGGCCTGCGCACACTGCGGGCGGCCACCTCCCACGACAACGCCGCGTCCCAGAGAGTCTTGGGCAAGGCCGGGTTCGTCCCGGTTGGCCCTGCCACCCCGGCCGATCTCGGCGGCAAGTCAGGAACTTGGTACCAGCGCGACCTCCAGCCATAGACCTTGATCTTGCTCATGGCCGGCTGCGGGAAGGCTGCGGCCACCACTGATCATCGGTGTGTGAAGACTAACGATCTTGCGGTGGCCGCAGGTCACGGCGTAGACCCTGCTCGCCGGCTGGAAGTGTTCGAGGGCCTGATGAGCCGGATAGCCGGCTGGTTCGCCCGGGTTGAACCCCGGCGTCGGGTACGGGATCTGATGCTCGGGCTGCTGTCGGACCTGCCACGCAAAAACTGCTGGAGCATCGCCGAGTGGGCCGGAGAGGCCACCCCGGACGGCATGCAGCACCTGCTCGGCCAGGCCCGATGGGATGCCGACGCCGTGCGCGATGACGTGCGCGAGTACGTCCTGGAGCATCTACACGACGAGGGTGCGGTGCTGGTGGTCGACGAGACCGGGGACGTGAAGAAGGGCACGCACACCGTCGGCGTCCAGCGCCAGTACACCGGCACCGCCGGGAGGATCGAAAACGCGCAAGTCGCTGTCTACCTCGTCTACGCGGGACTGCGCGGGCATGCGGCGGTGGACCGGGAGCTGTACATCCCGCACTCCTGGACGCGCGACCCAGATCGCTGCCGAGCCGCGGGCCTGGACGAGGACACCGTCTTCGCGACCAAGCCGGAGCTGGCCGCCCGCATGATCTGCCGGTTTCTCGATGCCGGGCACCGCGCCGGCTGGGTCGCGGCAGACGAGGTCTACGGCGGCAACCCAAAGCTGCGCTCCGCGCTGGAAGAGCGCCAGGTCGGCTACGTGCTCGCCGTCGCCTGCTCACATGAAGCCACCACCGGCGCGGGGAAGTTCCGCGCGGATGCCCTGGCCGCGAAGGTGCCCCAGCGAGCCTGGCAGAAGCTGTCGGCCGGGGCCGGCGCCAAGGGGCACCGCTTCTACGACTGGGCGGTCATTGATCTGGCCGAACCCCGCCCCGGCAGCCGCCAGCTGCTGATCCGCCGCAACCGCACCACCGGTGAACTCGCCTACCACCGCTGCTTCTCACCCGCCCTCGTGCCCCTGACCACCCTGGTCCGCGTCGCTGGATCAAGGTGGCGGGTGGATGAGACCTTCCAGTCCGGAAAGGGCCTGGCCGGACTCGACGAGCACCAAGTCCGCCGCTACACCTCCTGGTCCCCGCTGGGTCGCCCTGGCCATGCTCGCTCACGCCTTCCTCGCCGTTGTCCGCGCCGACGAACACGCCCGGCACCCCGCACCTGACGGGCTCATCCCGCTCACCTGCAACGAGATCCAGCGACCGTTCATCACCTTGGTCGTCCGGCCCGTGCACGAGGTAGCCCACCGGCTCGCCTGGTCCGCCTGGCGATGCCGCCACCAGGCCCGAGCCCAAGCCAGCCATTACCGACGACAAGCTGCGAATCAGACATGAAGATCACGATCTACGGCTGTAGTACTAAAAGCAACTTCGGACTCTGGCGGCGATTCTTGGCCTTCAATTTGAGGGCTAGTCTTCTTGTCTTTGCGCCAAGACACCTTCAAGAGGTTTGGATCAAATGGCGCCTTGTCGCTTCGGCCCTCTGGCACCGGAAGAACTACGACGGATGTGAGAACCTGTGAGATTATTTCCTTCTTCTCGTCTAGCTCCATTCGTGCCCACTTCTTTCGGCTCCATCCCCGTAGAAGATTCCCTTTGGACTCCTTCTTGAGGTGATCCCGTTCTTCCTCTTCGAGCGTTTTGATATTTCGCGTAAGGCGCGTGATCATGTCGTGCACGTCGTCCCAGTCGGCCTCTCCGGCTTCTACGGACGCCTTGACCTTCTTGCGTTGCATTAGGAGGTTGGCAAGCTTCTCCTTGCCCCTCCAGGGTGTGAGTTTCGGCGCTGTGCCGGAGAAATGCTTGTCCAGGTATGACAAGACTAGTTCTTCAAGATACTCGTCAACCGGATCGACTCGACGTCCCACGCCCCTACAGTTGGGGTCGCCGCACCGATAGTAGTCGCCGTATTTAGCGTTCTTCCCGGTGCCCTTATTTCCGTTGAGTTTTGAATAGCAGGTCTCGTCAATATCGTTGATTCGCCCACATCGGAGCGTCCCCGAGAACAGGTATTTTCCGGCGCGAGTTACGGTGCCCTCTGATGCTTTGGGTGATGGCTGCGTACCTCGGTGCAGACGGTGTGCATACACCCCGGACATGATTTGCTTCCAAGTCTCGTAGCTGACTTCATCCTGCTCGGGGCCGGCGTACTCCCACCTCCCTAGCTTGGGACTGCCCGTTTTAGTATCCTTGACAATTTCTCCGTCAAGGATCCGACCACCCCACCAAGCGGGATTGGTGATAGCGCCCTTTACCCCTTGCTCAGACCAGTCGCCGCCCCGAGCGGTGAGGATTCGGTTCCCGTGTGCGTCTGTCTGTCGACGGATCCAACCCGTGATGTGGCGCCAAGATCGACCATCGGAACGTTTCTTGATCATTTCAACTAGATAGGGCCACTCGGCGGGGTCCTTCTTCTCGTTCGTGAGTCGGCCAATTCGCTTATCGGCTCCAAGCCAACCGAAACGGCGTGGACCACCAGGAACGGCGCCCTCCTCGGCCCTGTCCTTGGCATTACGCCTTGTCCGCTTCTGAACCTTGCGAACTTCGTCCTCACCCGTTCCTGAGGTCACCAGACCGGCGATGATTGTGCCGTCATCATCCACAAGGTTCAGGGAGTTCGTGTCTTCGATGAAGATCCCTGATCCGTTCAGTACCAAGGCGTCTTGCAGGGCGATGAAGTCGCGAGGTAGCCGCCAAACGCGCTCTCGCTCAACCGCGACACAGCCCTTGAGCGGGATGCCCGTTTCTTCCTCGTAGCCGTGGGTGATGTCCTTGACCATCTGGAGAAAGGCCGGGCGGATGATCTCGCGCTTGGCGGCTGTGATGTTGTTGTCCTCGTAGCACACGACGACGGCGCAGTTATGCAGGGCTGCGTTCCGTGCGTTGTTTCTGTGCTGGCGGCTTACGCCGATCGCATCACCCTTCAGCCGGTCGGCCGAGATGCGAGCTAAGGAAGCGATGGGCGTCCGCTCACCTAGCCACTCCTCGACCGTGCCCCCCTGGTCCAAGTGGGCTTGCAGCTCGGGAGCGACGTAGGAGCGGGAGAACGTCTTAGAGGGGCGTGCCGGATTCCTGGTGTCGATCATGTGACGCAGCGTAGTGCACCGTGGTTACCGATGCTACGACTCGCTGTACTTCGGGCGGTGGACGAGGCACAGCTCCAGGGGGCAGCGGTGCTCGGGGGCGGAGCGCCACAGGACGCAGCCGGCCGCCTGGACGGTGTCCGCGGGGGTCACCACTGTGCGCTCGCGCCTCCTGTCCCGGGTTCTGAGGGGAGTTCTACGGCAGCCTGATGGGTTCCTTGTGCCAGCTGTGCTGGAACGCGTACCTCGCCGCCTCCACCTCATGCCGCTGGTCGGCGTGGAGCACGCCCAGCGCGTACGCCGTCGTCGGTGCGATGCGCGGCGTACGGGCCGCCTGGGCCGCGGCTGCGGCGGCCTCCGAGGCGTCGCGGTGCCGGTCCAGGGCCTCGCCGGCGGCGAGCAGGCGTACGTCCGCGCAGTCGTCGGGGGGCTCGGTGGTGTGCTCGCCGGTCAGCACCTCAAGGGCGTACCGGTGCAGGCGCAGGAGCAGGCGGACCTGGTGCCAGGGGGCGTCCTGCGGGTGCGGCGACGGGTCGGGGGAGAGGCCGTGGACCAGCGCCTGGGCGTTGTACGGGCTGCCCGCGGTGACCAGCGGGAGGGCGGCCACGGCGTCGGTCAGGCGGTCCTCGGCCGCGGTGGCCAGGGGGCGGAGGTCGGCGGGGATGGCGGTCGCGGGGGCGGTGAGGGGGCCGGTGGTCCGTAGGGGGACCTCGCTGGCCAGTAAGGCGACCTTGTCGGCGACCGCGTGGAAGCGGCTGCTGCCGAGGGCCTGGAGGGCGGTGGAGTGGGCCCGGGTGCGGGCCAGGGTCAGCCGGCGGTCGAGCAGTGCGCCCGCCTTGGCCGCGCCGACGGTGAGGTTGCCGCGGTCCGGGTGCGCGGTGGGGGGTGAGGGGGGCGTGGTGGGTGGCACTGTCGCCGTGGTTCTGCCGGTCACGGGGCGCGGGGACGGGAGCGGTGATGAACCGGAGAGGCGGTGCAGGGCCGTGAGCAGGCGTTCCAGGCGGGACGCGTACGCGTGTTCCATCGCCAGCGTGCCGGACAGCCAGGCCAGCTCGGGGCGCATGCCCTCCGCCCAGTCGGCGTCCAGCAGGGGCTGGAACGTGTGCAGGGTGCCGCTGAGGCGGCGGGCGGCGCGGCGCAGGGCGCGGGCCGTGTCCACGTGGGTCGTGGGTGGGGCGGGGGGTGTCGTCGCCCCCCTGCTTGCGGGCGGGGCGCCGTTCGGGGACGCGGGCGATTCCCGGTGGTGGCGCAGGGCGCGGAGGAACTCCGTGGCCTGGGCTCGGAGGTAGGACGCCAGGGCGTCGCTGTCCGGGGCTGGGGCCACGGCCGGGTGCGGGTGCGGGTGCGGGTGCGGTTTCGCGTTCGCGTTCGCCGGGGCCCGGTCCGTCGGGTCAAGGTGTCGCTGTGCCACGCCGGCGCCTCCGGGCGTCTATGAGCATCTCCTGGCTGTTGCGCAGGGGCTGGCCGTCCGCGTCGGTCGCGTGCCGGGTCCACTCGCCGTCCGGGCCGAGGTGCCAGGAGGCGGTGCCGTCGGACATGCCGGTCTCCAGCAGCCGGTTCAGGGCCGCCCGGTGGGCCGGATCGGTCACCCGGACCAGGGCCTCTATCCGGCGGTCGAGGTTGCGGTGCATCATGTCGGCGCTGCCGAACCAGACCTCCGGCTCGCCGCCGTTGCCGAAGGCGAAGACCCGCGAGTGTTCGAGGAAGCGGCCCAGGACGGAGCGGACGCTGATGTTCTCCGACAGGCCCTCCACGCCCGGGCGCAGCGCGCAGATGCCGCGTACCCACACGTCGACCGGGACGCCGGCCTGGGACGCCCGGTAGCAGGCGTCGACCACGGCCTCGTCGACCATCGAGTTGACCTTGATGCGTATGTACGCGGGGCGGCCGGCGTGGTGGTGCTGGATCTCCTTGTGGATCCGGGAGACCAGGCCGTCGCGCAGGGACTTGGGCGCGACCAGGAGACGGCGGTAGGTCTCGCGGCGGGAGTAGCCGGAGAGGCGGTTGAACAGGTCGGAGAGGTCCGCGCCGACCTGCGGGTCCGCGGTGAGCAGGCCGAGGTCCTCGTAGAGGCGGGCCGTCTTCGGGTGGTAGTTGCCGGTGCCCACGTGGCTGTAGCGGCGCAGGGTCTCGCCCTCCTGGCGGACCACCAGGGAGAGCTTGCAGTGGGTCTTCAGGCCCACCAGGCCGTAGACCACGTGGCAGCCGGCCTCCTCCAGCTTGCGGGCCCACTTGATGTTCGCGTGCTCGTCGAAGCGGGCCTTGATCTCGACCAGGACCAGGACCTGCTTGCCCGACTCGGCCGCGTCGATGAGCGCGTCGACTATCGGGGAGTCGCCCGACGTGCGGTACAGCGTCTGCTTGATCGCCAGGACGTCCGGGTCGGCCGCCGCCTGCTCCAGGAAAGCCTGCACGGAGGTCGAGAAGGAGTCGTACGGGTGGTGCAGGAGTACGTCCCTGCTGCGCAGCGCGGCGAAGATGTCCGGCGCGGAGGCGGACTCCACCTCGGCCAGGTCGCGGTGGGTGCCGGCGACGAACTTCGGGTACTTCAGCTCGGGGCGGTCGAGGCTGTGGATGCGGAAGAGGCCGGTGAGGTCGAGGGGGCCGGGGAGGGGGTAGACCTCCGCCTCGCTGATCTTCAGCTCGCGGACGAGGAGGTCCAGGACCTCGCGGTCCACGCTCTCCTCGACCTCCAGGCGGACGGGCGGGCCGAAGCGGCGCCGCATCAGTTCCTTTTCGAGGGCCTGGAGGAGGTTCTCGGCGTCGTCCTCTTCTACTTCCAGGTCCTCGTTGCGGGTGAGGCGGAAGGCGTGGTGCTCCAGGACCTCCATGCCGGGGAACAGCTCTTCCAGGTGGGCGGCGATGACGTCCTCGATGGGGACGTAGCGGCCGGGGGACGCCTCCAGGAAGCGGGAGAGCAGCGGGGGGACCTTGACGCGGGCGAAGTGGCGGTGGCCCGTGACGGGGTTGCGGACGACGACCGCGAGGTTGAGGGAGAGGCCCGAGATGTACGGGAAGGGGTGGGCCGGGTCGACCGCGAGGGGGGTGAGGACCGGGAAGATCTGGTGCCGGAAGAGGGTGAACAGGCGGGCCTGTTCCTTCTCGGCCAGTTCGCTCCAGCGGACCAGGTGGATGCCCTCCTCGGCGAGCGTCGGGGCGACGTCCTCGTGGAAGCAGGCGGCGTGGCGGGCCATGAGCTCGCGCGAGCGGGCCCAGATCATGTCCAGGACCTCGCGGGGCTGGAGGCCGGAGGCGGAGCGGGTGGCCACGCCGGTCGCGATGCGGCGCTTGAGGCCGGCGACGCGGACCATGAAGAACTCGTCCAGGTTGCTGGCGAAGATCGCGAGGAAGTTGGCACGCTCGAGGAGGGGGGTGGCGGGGTCCTCGGCGAGTTCCAGGACGCGTTCGTTGAACGCGAGCCAGCTGCGTTCGCGGTCCAGGAAGCGGCCCTGCGGGAGCTGGGCGCCACCGGCCTGGGACTCCTCCGACTCCTCGTACGCGTCGAGGTCGGCGTCGATGTCGGGCTCCAGGTCGGAGACCGTGGCGGCCACGGTGTGCGAGCGGTGCGCGGCGATGGAGCCCACGGAGGGCTGCGTGTGCTGGACCTCTGCCTGGGTGTTCGGCTGCCTCATGAACCCATTCTTCCGCGCCGCGCGCTGGACAGGCGCGTCGGAGGGCACGGGATGCTCTGCCCCTGATGGCCCTGGCTCGGTCGGGTTCATTCGGTGAGGGTCGCAAGGCTGTCTGAATCGATGGTTACGGGGACATGACGTGTGGGATAGCGGAGGGCCTCTGGGCGGAGGGTGGGAGCGGTGCCTGCGGCGGCCTGTGGGGCGCGCGGTGCGCCCGGGCGGCGGCGGGTGCGCCGGACCGTGTGAGTGTGCCGGGGGGACTCAGGACTCGGTGCGGTACATCAGGTCCGTCTCGTGGGTGACGAAACCCAGGCGCTCGTAGACGGACACGGCGGCCTTGTTGTCCGCGTCCACGTACAGCATCGCCGTGGGCAGCCCGTGCCCCGCCAGGTGCCGCAGGCCGATGGTGGTCAGGGCCTTGCCCAGGCCGCCGCCCTGGATGTCGGGGCGGATACCGAGGACGTACACCTCGCCCAGGCGTTCCTCGGCGTGCACCTTGGTCCAGTGGAAGCCGATCAGCTCGCCCGCCCGCTCGGCCAGGAAGAAGCCGGCCGGGTCGAACCACTCCTCGGCCTCGCGGTCGTCGAGGTCCCGCTGGGTGAGGGAGCCCTGCTCGGGGTGGTGGGCGAAGGCGGCGGCGTTCACCGCGAGCCAGGCCGCGTCGTCCTGCCCGGGCACGAAGGGGCGCACGCTCACGCCGTCGGGCAGCCGCGGCTTCGGCAGGTCGAGGCCGGCCAACGGGCGCCGCATCTGCCGCAGTTCGCGGAACAACGTCAGTCCGAGCACCTGCGCGAGGTGCCGGGCGGCGGAGTGGCCGCCGTGCGCCCAGACCCGCAGCCGCTTGCCGGAGGCGGCGAGCAGTGCGGCGCCCAGGGCGCGTCCGTGTCCCTGTCCCCGGTGCGAGGGGTGGACGACCAGTTCGGCGGCCGGCGGCTCGATCGGGTCGGTGCCCTCCAGTTGGGCGTAGCCGACGAGTTCGCCGTCGACCGTGAGCAGCAGATGCGCGATGCCCTCCCGCGCGGGGCCGCGCAGCTGCAGCCGGCCCTGCTCGGACACGGCGTGCTGCCCGTCGTTCCGGGCCGCCTCGGTGAGCAGGGCGAGGACCGCGTCGGTCTGCTCCGGGGTCAGTTCGGCGAGGGTCTCGATCGAGCGGGGGCGGCCGGGCCGCACGGTGTCGTCGCTGGTCATGCGTACGAGGGTAAAGGGCGGGTGGCGCAAAGCGGCGGCAGTCGCGGGAGCGGGCCACGCGGACGGGCGGGCGGGAGGCGAGTGAGAAGGCGGGCGGTAAGCGGGCGGGAAGGTAAACCGGGATGTAACCCGGAAACCCCTGTCGCGCTACGCGCGTTGACTCTAGGCTGCCGCTCCGACGAGCCGTCCCTCAGCGGCTCGCGCCACGCACACCCACAGGGGGGCGCATGCCAGCCACAGCACAGCCGCACCAGTCGCGCCGCAGACGCCGCACGGGCCGTCTCCTCGCCGCCGCCACGGTCGTCACCGCCGGGGCGCTCGCCGCCGCGGCCCTGCCGGCGTCGGCGAACGCGGACGCGGACGCGAGCCGGCACGGACACGGGCACGGGCACGGCCGCTACCAGGACGTCCAGCTGCTCTCCTTCAACGACCTGCACGGCAACCTGGAGCCGCCCGCCGGTTCCTCCGGCCGGGTCACCGAGGTCCAGCCGGACGGCACGACGAAGACGGTCGACGCGGGCGGCGTGGAGTACCTCGCCACCCATCTGCGCGAGGCCCGCGAGGGCAACCGTTACTCCGTCACCGCGGCCGGCGGCGACATGGTCGGCGCGTCCCCGCTGCTGTCCGGTCTCTTCCACGACGAGCCGACCATCGAGGCGCTGAACAAGCTCGACCTGGACGTGGCGTCGGTCGGCAACCACGAGTTCGACGAGGGCGCGAGGGAACTGGCCCGCCTCCAGAAGGGCGGCTGCCACCCCACCGAGGGCTGCTACACGGACAAGAGGTTCAAGGGCGCCGACTTCCCGTACCTGGCCGCGAACGTCCTGGACGAGAAGACGCGGAAGCCCATCCTCAAGCCGTACTGGGTGTGGAAGAAGAAGGGCGTCAAGGTCGGCTTCATCGGCGTGACCCTGGAGGGCACCCCGGACATCGTCTCGGCGGAGGGCGTGAAGGGCCTCTCCTTCAAGGACGAGGCCGAGACGATCAACAAGTACGCCAAGGTGCTCCAGCGCCAGGGCGTGAAGTCGATCGTCGCCCTCATCCACGAGGGCGGCTTCCCGGCGTCGACCTCCTACAACTACGACTGCGACGCCCCGGGCGCCGGCGACGGCGTCTCCGGCCCGATCGTCGACATCGCGAAGAACATCACGCCGAAGGTCGACGCGCTGGTCACCGGCCACACGCACAGCGCGTACGTCTGCACGATCCCGGACCCGGCGGGCAACCCCCGCATGGTCACCTCGGCCGCGTCCTTCGGCCGCCTCTACACGGACACGACGCTGACCTACGACCGGCGCACGGGCGACATCGCGCGTACGTCGGTGAAGTCGGCGAACCACGTGGTGACGCGGGACGTCCCGAAGGCGCCCGACATGACCCGGCTGATCGACAAGTGGGGCACGCTGGCCGCCCCGATCGGCAACCGTCCCGTCGGCCACATCTCCGCCGACATCTCCCGCGACGGCACCGAGTCCCCGCTGGGCGACCTGATCGCCGACGCGCAGCTCGCGTACGGGAGGACCCAGGACCCGGAGACCGACCTGGCCCTGATGAACCCGGGCGGCATCCGGGCTCCGCTGACCCACGCGGCCTCGGGCGCCGAGGGCGACGGCGTGGTCACCTACGCCGAGGGCTTCACCGTCCAGCCCTTCGCCAACACGGTGAACCTCAAGGACTACACGGGCGCCCAGCTGGTCCAGGTCCTCAAGGAGCAGGTCAGCGGCCCGAACGAGGCGGCCCCGAAGATCCTCCAGGTCTCGTCCGGCCTGACCTACACCCTGGACCTGACGAAGTCCGGCGCGGACCGGGTGGTGACGGACTCGATCCGGCTGGGGGGCTCGCCCATCGACGTGAACGCCACCTACCGCGTCGCGTCCAACAGCTTCCTCGCGGGCGGCGGCGACGGCTTCCCCACGCTGAACGAGGGCGCGAACGAACTGGTCGGCGGTGACGACCTGGCCGCCCTTGAGCAGTACCTGACGGCCAACTCGTCGGCCGGCGACCCGATCGAACCGCCGGCGGCTGACCGGATCACGGTCGTGCGGTAGCCGATCGCCGTCTCCGGAAAGGGGCCCGGTACATCCGACCGCCGTGCGAGGCCGACGGATGCCGGGCCCCTTCTTCCTGCCCCGGCCCAGGTCCACGTGGGCGCCGTGACTGCTCGGCTGGACGGTTCCCTGGCGGCGGTGCCGTTCCTCCGGAGTGAGTACACAGGGGCGGATGATGTTCACATCGCAACCCGCGGGTTGAAATCAAGGTGGCGCTCGGGCACCCTGTGCGCATGAGCGACGTACCGCGGACCCGGGCCCGGCAGGCCGAGCTGACCGGCTTGCACATGCGGCAGCTCGACGAGGCGCAGGCCGCGGTCGGTGAGGCGCTGAGGGCTGTCGAGGACTGTCGGGCGGCGTTCAATGATCTGGCCGCTTGGACCGCTCTTGACCTGGGCCGGGGCGGTGCGTCCGCTGTCGCCCGGCACTTCGGCTGGAGTCCGCAGTACGCCTCCGCGCTCGTTGCCGCCTACAAGGCCAAGCAGACCACCACCGTTGAGGGAGACGTGGCGGCATGACGACGGTGCCTCATCTCGGCGGGCGCGTCCCGCCCATGCCGGAGCGGAATCCGAAGGCGCTCCGTGCGGCCATCGCCGAGTATGCTCCGGGGCTCCTCGCCGACTTTGACCGGCACTGGAAGCGCGCCATCGCCGACACCTACGACCTGGCCCCCGTGCCGGCGTTCATGGCCCGCTGGTGGACCGAGTTCGCCCTTGCCCGCGACCCCCGGTTGGATCGGCGCGTCACCGCTCTCGAGGCCCGCGCCGCCGTCGCCGACGACAACGACCATGCCATGGCCCTGCTGGAAGAGGCGGCACACCTGCGCCGCGAGGCGGGGAAGGCTGAGCCCGGTCGGTGACGAACGACTTCATGGGACCGCCCTGGCAGATGGACTGGGTCCGCTCGGCCCGCGCCGACCGTGACGCCTACCCCGAGCACGTACGCGACCTGATCGATGCCATCCGCGCTGAGCTGGTGACCGTCAAGGATCCGTATTTCCGGGGTATCGACAATCTTCCAGATCTACCCGAAGGGTGCTGGGTCGAGCCGGGTCGGTCGACGGTCCCCGACGGGGCGAACGTGTGCTACTTCGACCGTGGTCGGGGCTGGCTGCGATACGTCTTCGTCCGTCGATCCGCGGACCCTCAGATCACGGTCGAAGAGGTCTTCTGGCAGTAGTCCGACGCGTCACGCCTGAGCTCCGGCTCACGCGACCGGATGAGGGATGCGTTCTCCCCGGCTGACCGCGATCCGGAGTACGTCCTCCAGGGACTCCGTCGCCCTGCTCAGCGCGAACCGCACGGCTCGCTCACCGGCCTTGGCGTCGCCGAGCACCGCCCTGGCTCCCGCGAGCACCTGCTCACCCGAGTCCAGCTGGGCTTCCTCGATGTCGTCCGCGAGCCGGGAGAGGAGGCTGCCGTCGTGGTCGGCGCTCAGGAAGCAGGGGTTGGTGTGTCCTGAACATGAAATGGAGTTGGTCGTAGGGCAACTTCTGGAAATGGTGCTGTGCGGGAGATGAAGGTTTTGGCCCTTCGGAGCCGCCCTGCGGGGGGAGGCTCCAAACCGCCTCATGCTGCATTGGCTGAAGACCGTTGTGGTGAGCGATGGGGAAAAGGCGCCCGAGAGGCGTCAGGTAGGGACCGGGAAGACGAACGCAAGTGAATCGCTGCTGACGCGTCGAAATGTTAAAAGACGACATCGAAACCGGGGTTTCAAGCCGACTCCGGGATGAGTCTGGCGGGTGCCCGTCTATTGGCCAGGCGATGTCCGGCGTGGAGGAGACGTGAGTCCGGTCTGCGGCTTCCGCATGGA